>DATEDY010000038.1:0-8251 GCA_035281405.1 Flavobacterium sp. | reverse complement strand
GTAACTGACAAAATTTTACACATTGACTTCTACCAGTTGTTTGACAACAAAGAAGTTACTATGGAAATTCCAGTTAGAGTTGTAGGTACTTCTCCAGGTGTTTTATTAGGAGGTGTTTTACGTTTAAACCAACGTAAATTGAAAGTTAAAGCATTACCTGCAAACTTACCAGATTATATCGATGCTGACATTTCTTCATTAGAAATGGGTAATAAATTATACATTACTAAATTAGCATCTGATAAATACAAATTTTTACACCCAGACAACACTGTAGTGTGTCAAGTAAGAATCTCTCGTGCTGCGATGAAAGCTGCTCAAGAAGCTGCAAAAGCAGAAAAAGGTGGGAAAAAGAAAAAATAATTTTTTTACACTCTATACAAAAGCACCTCAATCGGGGTGCTTTTTTTATTTGATATAATTCGATTATTTTTGCCCGATGAATTGGTTTAAAAAACTGTTCCCTATACGAACAGCAACAACAGAAACAGACATGAAGAAATTTTTAATAGTGGGCTTAGGCAATATTGGCGCTGAATATGCCAATACAAGACACAACATAGGCTTTAAAGTTTTGGATTTTTTAGCAAAAAAAGAATCGTTAGATTTTCAAACTGTAAAACTAGGTTCACTTGCCGAGTACAAAGTCAAAGGACGAACTCTTTTACTATTAAAACCAAACACCTATATGAATCTAAGCGGCAAAGCGGTTCAATATTGGATGGAGAAAGAAAAAATAGCTAAAGAAAACATATTAATTATTACTGATGATCTTAATCTACCCTTTGGCACCATTCGAATCAAACCCAAAGGTTCAGACGGTGGTCACAACGGGTTAAAAAGCATTCAGCAATTATTGAATTCGGCCGATTACCCACGATTCCGATTTGGCATTAGTGACGATTTCAAAAAGGGGCGTCAGGTCGACTATGTTTTAGGCGAATGGGACGAGGAAGAAAAAACAAAACTTCCCGAAAGACTGGAAGTTTCAATTCAAGCCATTGAATCGTTTGCTTTGGCCGGACTAGGAAATACCATGACTACATTTAATGGAAAATAAAAAAGGGAAGCTTTTTAGCTTCCCTTTTTATCATTATACTATTATCGCATTGTCATTTATTCAATAACAATACGCTCTGTTGTTTTCTTACCACCATTGGCAATGGTTACTAAATAAACTCCAGACTGTGCTTTATCCAAGTTAATCTCCTGATTAAACGCACCATTATTCGCGTATGATTTTTCAAAAATTTGTCTTCCTCTCATATCATACACATTGATTTTAACGTCATCATTACTGTATGGGTTAAATCTAACGATAAAGTTTCCTTTATTAGGGTTCGGATAAAGAACAAAATTCTCAAATTGGAAATCGTCTTTACTCAATGTATTTTGAACACCGAAGTAGTATACTCCACCAATACCATTTGCTACATTAGCAGTTAATGTTGTATTAGTTGAAAAAGTCCCTAAAGTAGTAGTTAGAGCAGCTGCATCACCTTGTTTTAGAACTCTCAATGCAGATCTAAGGTTTCCTGTAGCTGTTTCCCAAGCAGCGATTTCTGCTTCTGAGAAATAGAATTTCAAAGTTGCATTTCCAGATGCATTATTTGTTGCCGGCGTAACAGTAATTGATTTTGCCATTACTTTAAGATTATTTGCCGTATTTGAACCATAATTCACAGCTGCTGCTCCAGCAGTAGTTTGATCTCTGGTTACAGCAACTGTAGTACAACCATAGTTGAAGCTAGTTGCCATTGTAATATCAGCCATAGGCTTACCAGTTGTAGCATCTTTAGCATAAACAACTCCTGATGCAGGAATAGCAGCCTGATATTGTGTAGGTGTATTAACCACAGTTTGCACTTCAGCACCAACCGTTGCTTTGATAGCGATATCATCTAATAAAAGAATGTTCATATCTGACGTATCGTGGTGTCTGAATGTTAAATAAACTGGACCCGTGAACGCACTAACATCAACTGTTTTAACCGCTGTAGATCCTCCAACCGCAAGTGTTTCAGTAAAAACTGGGCTCTGCATTACTATAGTAGCCGGAACATTAGATGCTGTTACATATACTGAATAATTCTCACCAAAGAAATTAGGATCATTCGCTCCAACTCTGAAAGACAATTCTTTCGCACCAGCAGGTAAGTTGATTGCATTAGTAAACGTCATTAAATTATCTGGGGTAAGAGCAGCTTGAGTTACATTGTTCCAAGATCTTGAACCTGCAAATTTTCCAGACAATCCCCAACCTGTAGTTGTTGCATTGCTGTTGAATACACCCCAGTTAAAAGTATCACCATCAAGATCAGAATATGTTATAGGTGCAATTGTAGCATCAAATGTTTCTGAAAAGATAGTATTTTGTTGAGTTGCAGAAGGAGCTACATCGTTATCCACGATAGCAACTTTCAACTCTGCCGTATCAGCTCCAGCAATAATTGCTCCGTCTCCACCAGCAACAGTCATTCCGATAACCATGTTTTCAGTAGATTCTGCAATACCATCATGGAAATATCTGATAGTTAGAGTTTGAGAAGTTGTTGAACCTGAATTAAAAGTAACCGTTGGAGTCATAATTTGGAAATCTGCATTATTAGTTGCAGTTGACGCTCCATTAACATTAAAAGTTACTACAGCATTAGCAGTTGGTGCTTTAATGATAGATACAGTATAGTTCACATCTGTAAAGCTACAACTTGTACCTTCAGTAACAGAACAATAGTTAACTCCTTTATTGAAATAGATACCTGCAGATGGCGCAGTAGCTCCGTTAGAAGCATTTAATGTACTTCTTCTAGCTGCACCAGCCATGATTGTTTGCATTCTTGTCTTTTGGTTTGCAGTAAAAGTATCCATACAAGCATCATTTGTATAATCCATGTAGTTTTGAACCTGGTCATTACCTGGTGTAGAAGGACATGTATTTGCAGTAAGATTACAAGTGTAGTTTGGTCCATTAGCCGCAGGAGTATCAGCACAATAATCTTTAGTTGTAGCATTATTTGCCGCAGGACAAGTTGCATTGTCTCCCCATATGTGACGAAGACCTAACCAGTGACCCACTTCGTGAGTCATTGTTCTTCCTAGATTGTATGTTGGGTTTAAAATGAAAGTACCATCGTTTAAGGCATTTGTTCCCATAGCATCATAACCAGCAACAACACCATCTGTATTAGCAGCTCCACCAGAAGCACTTAAACCTGACAATCCCGTAGCATCAGGAAATTGAGCATATCCTAACAAACCATTCAATCCGCCATCTTCAAGTGATAAACCACCCGGACGAATTGTCCACATGTTCAAATATTTTGTTGGATCCCAAATAGTTGCAGCTTTCATTGCCTCAACATCAGCATTTGTTTCCCAATCCGGACCACCTGAACCATTTGCAACGTTATTGGAATACGGTGCAATTTGATGTCTAACAACACCTGTTGTAGGATTTCCGTTCGGATCTCTTTTTGCTAAAATGAAGTTAATTTCACAATCCACAGCTAAACCAGTTGTATTAGCACCTCCTGGCGTTGAAGCCATTCTTCTGTAATCTTGGTTCATTACTGTGATTTGAGAAATTGCTTGAGCATCTGTAATATTTTCACCTGTTCCAACACAATCTCCATCGTGAACAATATGAATAACAACCGGAATATTATATACTGCCTGAACATTTTTTCCTGCAGCTCTGTCTGCCTTAATTTGTGCAATTTTTGGAGCTAACCAGTTTTCGAATTCTTCAGTAGTAGCGCGATTAGGATACAAAGCCTTTAAACGTGCCTCATTCTCGTCAGTATAGCATCTGATATGCCCACTTGGAGTAAGTTCCTGATGCCTTTTTTCCTGCGCTATCGAACTCAAAGACGCAGCTGAAAAAGCAAACAAAAACAATAGTTTTGTAGTAGTTTTTTTCATCAAAATATTTTTTTGGAAAATTTAGTGGGCAAATATATAACAAATCATCAATAATTTGTTAGAGGAAAAGTGTTAAAATTAACATTTTAATTACACTTACTCTAAAAAATAAAAGTGCAGAAAAGAATTTCTGCACTTTTTTATTAGGTAAAAACCTATTTACTCTATTACGATACGTTTCGTAATCTTTTTTGTACCATCAATAACATTCACTAAATAAACTCCAGATTGAACATTATCTAAATTAATTTCCTGATTAAACGCACCATTTGACGGATACGACTTTTCGAAAATTTGTCTTCCTCTCAAATCGTAAATTTTAACTTCTACATTTTTTTCAGAAACAGAAAGGAATTCCAAATTGAATTTACCTTTATTAGGATTAGGGTAAATTTTCAAAGAAGCAATTTCATGATCAGGATTTGACAATGCAGGCTGAATGTTACAGATATTTAAACCCCAACTATTAAGCGAACCACCATCTTGATTTTCATTATCTTTAACAGTTAATGTCCAAGTACCTGTTGAAGAAGTCCCATTAAATACAGAAAGCGCATTTAAAGGAATAACCAATCCACTAATATTCGGATTACCTGAACAAGCTAAAGCATTCCCTGAATCATCAAACGTAGCATTAATATCAACACCACCACCACAAGCTTGATCCAAAACGATTGCAGAAGCTCCTGTTGGCCCAGTCAATGTAAGCGTCAAATCACCAACATAACTATGTGAAATATTAATAATCATATTCACATCATTCACTGTTACTCCTGAAGGGATGTTAATAGTCGATGTCACAGTTGGTCTTCCGCTTGAAGAAATTACCTGAACTGTATTATTACTTACTGTAGAACAACTGATAATCCCTGTTGTAAATTTAAACGCTGAGCCATACACCCCATTACATCCGATATTCTTAGGCAATACTCTCCAATAATAATCAACTCCCTGATTCAAACCACTTACAGTATAATTAGTCGTTGAAGTAGTCCCAGTTGCCACAATAGTATTAAATGAAGCATCGGCTGCCACCTGAACATCATATAAAGTCGCATTAGTAGCTGCTCCCCAAGTTAAATTCAAAGTAGTGTTCTGAGCAGTTGCATTATTAGCTGGTGTAGTCAATGCCGAAGTGCCAAATGTAGCATTCAGGATTTCAAGATAAAAAGGAACCGTTTTAGTAGTTGCTCCAGAAGTGGCATTAACTACGATATTATGCAATCCGACAGGAGTTGTTCCTGACGTAGTGACTGTCATCACAACATCCCCATCAGTCGTTCTTGACGTTGGAGAAAAACTAACAGTAGTTCCAGCCGGAAGCCCTGTTGCAGTAAAGTTAGTTACAGCATTAAAACCTCCCATAGCATCATATTTAAAGGTGTAAGTAATATCACCTGATGCATTTTGACATTTTCTTTTGTTTTGTTCTCCGGCCACACCATTGAAACTCGCTGCAAAAGCATTTCCTCCTACCGTTGTTGTTATATCTGCATTGGAGATATCAAAAAAGATATTTTGGTTTGCTTTGACCATCACTCTTCCTTGAGTCCCAACTCTTCCGCTTGCTGCAGAAACCGGAACCGTAATCACTTCACTTCCGTCATTAGGAACTTTGCTGGCTAATAAAATAGGATATGTAAAACCTCCATCATTAGAATAATAAATATCTACATAACTTTCATTGATTCCGTTAGCTGTTGTTCCTGCAACGTTCCATGTAACAGTCTGATTAGTTCCTTCTTGTAAAGATACAGCTGTATTAGGAGATATAACTGCAAAAGGCGCACCCGTATTGACCACAGATACTCGCATATCATCAAAATTAGTCTGTGCCACGCTTGGTGTCGCTAACGAATAAGGTACATTATCTCTAACTGTCAATCTAAAATTCAATGTTCTGGCAACTGAACTCAATGCTTCAATATTAATAATTTCATTTCCAGTTCCCGAAGTAGTAGCCGAATTCGCAACAATGGAATTGATATTTGGCATATAACGGAACGGAACTGTTGCAGCAGGATAAGTAACCCAATTAGGACCTGAAGTTTTTGTAGGACTTGCCGGGCTATTTGCTCCAGTTTGCCCTGCTCCTTCGTCCATTTGTTCCCAGCAATATGTCAAACTTCCGCTTGAATCTGTTGCAGTACCATTCAGCATAAATGGTGTACTTGTCGGTATGGTATAATCAGAACCTGCAGAAACCACAGGAGCTTGATTCGCAATTGCAATTTTCACCGGACATGTTTTCCCTTCTAAGTTCGACTGGATTTGTGCAATACTTGCCGCATGAAAAATATCAATAGAATGTCTTGCCACGTCATAAGATGTAATACCGGCATATCCCATAATTGTAATTCCTGAACCAACTTCCACATTTACTCCAGTACCTTCATTGCCATGCGTAAAAGTGTGATTTCCCCCCAATTGGTGCCCAACTTCGTGAGCGACATAATCAATATCAAAATTATCACCTGAAGGTACTCCATCAGCTGGGGAAGTATAACCACTTCCTTTCCCGTTGTTACAAACGCAACCTATACAACCCGCGTTTCCACCACCACCAGATGCTCCAAATAAATGTCCAATATCATAATTTGCATCACCTATAACACTGGTCAATGTAGTTTGTAATTCATTGTTCCAGTTGTTCATTTGACCAGCTGGAGAATAAGGATCTGTTGTTGCATTATAATAAATAACATTGGTAGAATTCGCAACTAAGTTCAAGTGTAAAGCCAAGTCTTTTTCATAAACACCATTACATCTTGTCAATGTATTATTAAAAGCAGCCAAAACCAAATTCACTTGAGCAGAAGATGTTGCTCCGAAATAATTTGAATATTCTGCAGTACAAGATTGTGCAAGACGCATTGTTCTTAAAAACTGTCCACTGGAACGCAATTCCTTTCCTTGAATTTTCCCTTTCAAATCTTCCATAGTTCTGACATCCTCAGTTGTACAACTCCATGCCAGTTTTCCTTTTTCTCTCTGAGAACTATATACAGCATAAACCTTTCCGTCTTCCGAATAAGGTTCCATGAATTCATTCTCTTTGTCCGATCTGAAAACCATTGTTTGAATTCCGAGTGGGGAAACACTCAGCTTAAGCGTAGCCAATTTATCCGTAATTCCAACTCCTGAAAAAGCTCTAATTTCAGGAAATTGTGCTTGTAAATCGGACTCAAAATTAGAAGCTTCGTAAATTTCAAATTCTTCTAATTGACCATTTGAATTAGGCAAGGTAATAATTGACGATTTTTTATTCTTTACTGAAACTGCATTGTATAATTTTTGTTTAAATGCATCAGAGTTAAGATTGAACAATTTAAACTCTTTGGGAAAAGACTGCCTTTTTGCAATCTTTGAAGCAGACAACTCCATTTTGTCCACTCGATTTTGTGACCAGTATTTATCATCTTGGGATTGGGCTCCAATTGATAAAAATACCGAAAACACAATTAATTGTAGTTTTTTTCTCATAAACAAGCATTTTTTGGTTTAATAATTTAGTATATTAACAAATATATAGTAAAAAAATTATCAAAAAAGTTAAAAAACAACAATTAAAAACAAAAAAAAGAGACAAGCCTAAGACTTGTCTCTCTTAAATTATAAATAAATTTCTCTATTCAATAACAATTCTCTTAACCGTTTTCTTTCCACCATCAATAACTGACAGCAAATAAACACCAGCTTGAGCATTATCTAAACTAATTGTTTGATTAAAAGTACCATTATTAGCATAAGATTTATCAAAAATTTGTCTTCCTCTTAAGTCATGAACATTCACTTTTACATCATTTCCTGTGTTCGAAACAAATTTCACAGTAAAATTACCATTGCTTGGGTTTGGATATAATTCAAAAGCTTCGAATTCAAAATCATCGTTTGCTAAAGTAAACTGTTTTGAGCAAACCGTTAAAGTATAACTAACAATTGTCCCAGTATCATCAGCCGCTTGATCTATAACTCCAAAAGTCCATGTTCCATTAGGGTTTTGTCCATTTAAAGCAGATAAAGGTTGAGCAGGAATAACATTACCTGTAATGGTTGCAGCACAAACAATAGCCGAACCTTGATCATCAAAAGTAGCATTAATATTGTCATTACTATTACATGAACGGTTAAACACATTAACCTGAGTTCCTTGTGGACTCAATACCGCCACTGTCATATCTGAAATCCATGTGTGTGTTAAATTCACCGCAAGATTTACATCTGTAATCGCATCTGTAGTAGGAACATTTACCCCATGAGTCAAATAAGTACCAGAGTTATCCGGAATTGGGGCATTAGGATTTACGTTATAATTATTACATGTTGAAGA
>DATEDY010000037.1:0-2233 GCA_035281405.1 Flavobacterium sp. | reverse complement strand
TTTATCTCAAATAAATACAAATCCAGTTAAGTACTTATAAAATATGGCAACAAAAGAATTGAACGTTGAAGAAAAGTTAAGAGCGTTGTATGATTTACAATTAATAGATTCTAGAATCGACGAAATAAGAAACGTTAGAGGTGAATTACCTTTAGAGGTGGAAGATTTAGAAGATGAAGTTGCAGGATTAAGCACTCGTTTAGACAAACTTAAAGCCGATTTGGATAGTATCGAAGAGCAAATCAAAGTAAAGAAAAATGCTATTGATGAGCACAAAGAAGCAATCAAAAAATATTCTGCACAACAAAAAGAAGTTCGTAACAACCGTGAATTTAACTCTTTAACTAAAGAAGTTGAGTTTCAGGAATTAGAAATTCAATTGGCTGAAAAGCACATCCGCGAGATGAAAGCTTCAATCGAGCATAAAAAAGAAGTTATTTCGCAATCTAAAGAAAAATTAGAAGCGAAAACAACACACTTGAAGCACAAAAAGACAGAATTGGATGCTATCATGTCTGAAACTGAAAAAGAAGAAAAATTCTTAACAGAAAAGTCTGAAGAATACCAAGCGCAAATCGAAGAGCGTCTGTTAAATGCATACAAACGTATTCGTACAAGTGTTCGTAACGGTTTAGCTGTCGTTTCTATCGAGCGTGGCGCTTCTGCGGGATCTTTCTTTACTATTCCGCCGCAAACACAAATGGAAATTGCTTCACGTAAAAAAATCATCACTGATGAGCATAGTGGAAGAATTTTAGTTGACACCGCTTTAGCCGATGAAGAAAAAGAAAAAATGGAGCAATTATTTGCTAAAATATAAGTAATTTAAATCCCGATTTTGTATCGGGATTTTTTTATGAAAAAAGCTACTTATTTTTTATTTACTAAATCGATAGGTTTGTATATAAACCTAATGGGTTTTTTGTTTCCTAAAAGAGCAGTCGGACTGGCTTTTCAGCTTTTTAGTGAGCCTCGAGAAGGTAAAATTTCTAAAGAGAAAATGCCAACAATATTGCAAAACGTCACTACTGAAACTTTTGAACACGAAGGAAATAATTTTCAGGTTTATGTTTGGGAAGGAAATGAGAATAAGATTCTTTTAGTTCATGGTTGGGAAAGTAATGCTTCCCGATGGGCGAATATTCTTCCGTATCTGAAAAAATCCGGTTCCACTATTATCGCAATTGACGGACCCGCTCACGGACTTTCGAGTGGAAAGGAATTTAGTATTCCGCAGTATGCCGAATTTATTCATAAAACGGTCGAAAAATACAAACCTCAATACTTGATTGGACATTCTATTGGCGGTAAAACCTGCTTGTATTACCAATATCTTTATCCGAATGAAGATATTAAAAAGATGGTGATACTGGGAGCGCCAAGCGATTTTAAAATCATTTTGAAAAATTACATCAATATTCTTAGTCTGAATTCAAAAATTGCAAATGATCTTGAAGAAAAATACATCAGAAGATACAAGCAAAGACTAGAAGATTTTACAGCGAGAAAATTTGCATCTACAATTAAAGCAAAAGGACTAATTGCTCATGATGTTGATGATGATGTGGTGTCTATTGACGAAGCTAAAAAAATAGCCGAAGTTTGGACAAATGCTCGGTTTATTCAAACTAAGGGGTTAGGACATAGTATGCATGATGATAATTTGTATCAGAATATCTACCAGTTTTTATTCGAAAACTAATTTTGGCATGATTGTCAATAATTAAGAATTCATTGGCTATTAAAACCCGTTCCTTTTCCTTAAATTTGTCAAAGAGGAGCTGATAACTGTTAGCTCTTAAGTCAAAAACCTATAATTTTCAATGTCAAGCATAATACAATTACTCCCTGATCATGTTGCTAATCAAATTGCTGCCGGTGAAGTCGTTCAACGACCTGCATCTGTAGTGAAAGAATTAATGGAAAATGCCATTGATGCCGGCGCAACTGATATAAAGTTAATCTGTAAAGATGCCGGAAAGACATTGATTCAGGTAATCGATAACGGAAAAGGAATGAGTGTAACCGATGCCCGTTTGTGTTTCGAACGCCACGCCACTTCAAAAATCCGTAAGGCAGAAGATTTATTTGATTTACATACCAAAGGATTTCGTGGTGAGGCTTTGGCATCTATTGCCGCAATTGCACATGTTGAATTGAAAACGAAACAGGATCAGGATGAGTTAGGAACGCATTTAGTTATTGAAGGAAGTAAATTCACGTCTCAAGAACC
>DATEDY010000036.1:0-2019 GCA_035281405.1 Flavobacterium sp. | reverse complement strand
CCGAGAGCAAACCGAGCACCAAAATAGAATTTATATATATCGTTTTTTTTCTGATAACCACCGGTTATGTTATAGATGATTCCGGAAGCGACATCTTCCACGATATCGTAATTGAATATGTATTTATCCTGAGTGAATTTACGGGAAGATATACCTATCCCTACCAAATAGAGATTTTCGCTTGAAAAAATGCCTAAGCTATCTTGCAGTAACTCCGGTTTTTCGATGTAGTTTCTGGTATAATACCTGGCGCTCGTTATTAAATTTGTAGCCCTTTCGTCTTCTGAATTTCCTTTAGAAACAGAAAAAGCATGACCCGCCCAATAATCCTGTGAATTGAATTTGAATTTCAGTATTTCCGGAACCTGATCAGCACCTACCATTGTTACTTTTACATGTTGTTTATCCAGATATACTCCGGCTCCCCATCGTGCATAAGGAGAAAAGAAAGGCCTTTCCACCTTAACGTATTTAGAATAATATCCGTCCAAGTTCTCATTGTATGCAATTGTAGTCCGAATAAAGGTATTCAGAATCGTAGGAACGGTATAACTCATACGATACCCGTTCCGGTCACTATTTAAACTGTTTGTATATTCATTTGAAAACTCATGACCTGTGCCTAAAAAGTTCCTTTCCGTCAATTCAAAAGAAGATTTTGATGTAGATGTAGAGAAATTAGGAATCAAACTCCAGGAGTCTATAGCACGTACATAAACATCAACGGAATCTGAATTCTCTGTGACCAACTCGGCTGTAATTCTTACTCCTCTAATGTAGCGCTGACTTCTGATTAACCGCTCCGATTCCTTGGTCAATAATGAATCTAAAGGCGTATTCTTCTTTATCAAAAGCAAATTTCCTATGGCTAAATTATAGGTCTTTACATGTAATGTGTTTCCCAGTTTAGTGCTGCGCTGTTTTGGTTTTATAGTGCTGTCTATCTCAGAATACCCAAAAGGATCCAGTGTGGCGATATTGATATTCCTGATTATTTTGCCTTCACATTGTGCGTAATTCTGCTTTTTGATTTTATGGAACGAATTCGTTTTGATTTTTTGTTTGGACACCGGTTCAAAAACTAATTTGTGCAGCAACTTGGTGAATTTCCCTTTTTTGGAATATTTCTCTATATCACGGTACATTTTAGCAGTATCTTTTACTTTAGGATTATCTTGAGCCAATGTGATTTGATAACTGCAGAGTATCAAAAAAAGCAATATGAGTTTACAATTTAAAAGCATTGCTATTTTATTATAAAATTACAACATAAACGCTTAACAAGCTAAATACCTATGAATTATGAAACTTTAGCGCAGAATTTTAAATGTTTTATTTTTAGCTATACGCCCATCATTGTATTATTCCAAATTCCAATTCCTAAATTCCAAAACGGGTTGTATTACAGATGAAAAAAACAGGTATAAACACCCTTGCCCGGTATTGGTTTTTTGTGATTATTTGTAGGAATATTTTTAACTATTAATATTCTGCAAGATGACAACATTCCGACCGGCCGTACAAGAAGATGACGGCTATATCCAAAAAGTGATTAAATACATTCCAGCAGAAATAGTAACCGGTTATACAGCATTGGTGGGCTATTTGAGTGTGGGTGTGAATACAGAAATTCCACAGGGTTACAAAACCTATTACATCATTTTACTGTGTATTTTGGGAGTGGCAACGCCGGTTTGGACGTATTATGCCGTTTTAGACAATAATGATGCAGGAAGTAATGTACCAATCAATAAAAGAGCTTTATTCCAGTCTGTTATTGCTACGCTCTCTTTTGCTATCTGGGTATACACCGTGGGGAATCCTATTTTAAGAGCGATTATATGCGAATGTACTAACACAGGCTGTCCAGATTGTGACTCATACAGTCCGGTTTTGGGTTCCATTATTTTAGTGTTGTTCACTATCATGACACCATTAATTGAACGAATTGTACTTGGTACTAAATTACCGACAGAGTAGTTGTTTTGGATGGCTAGATTTTTAGACTTCTCAGCATCA
>DATEDY010000035.1:0-12215 GCA_035281405.1 Flavobacterium sp. | reverse complement strand
GGTTGCTGAAGAAATGCGTAAAAACAGAACAAATCTCTAAAGTGTATACTGTAAACTGTTAACTTTTTTACTACCTTTGCGCCATAATTTTAATGAGGTTTATGGAGCAATTTTTACTTGTTTTACTTTTCGTTTTTCTAGCGGTAGTAGCCATTCAGGCGTTGTATTACCTGTTGGTTTTTGGTAAATTTTCTTTTGCTAAAAACGAAAAAATTGCACCTAAACATATCTCAGTTTCGGTGATAGTTTGTGCTAAAAATGAACAAAAAAACATCGAAGAATATCTTCCGCTTTTGCTAAATCAAAATTATCCAAGCTACGAAGTGTTGATTATTGATGATGCTTCTAGTGATGATACCATAGCTCTTATTGAAGAATTTCAGCAAAAACATGCTAACCTTAAATTGGTTAAAGTGGAAAATAATGAAGCTTTTTGGGGAAATAAAAAATTCGCTTTAACTTTAGGAATCAAGTCGGCAACCAAAGAATATTTGTTGTTTACAGATGCGGATTGTTATCCTGCTTCCACAGAATGGATTGCCGAAATGACTTCACATTTTACCATGCATAAAACGTTTGTGTTGGGTTATGGTGCTTATGAAAAAGACAACGGATTGCTGAATAAATTAATCCGATTCGAAACATTATTAACAGCTACACAATATTTTGGCTGGGCAAAAATCGGTAAACCTTATATGGGTGTTGGACGTAACTTGGCGTACAAAAAAGATGAGTTTTTTAAAGTGAACGGATTTATCAATCACATGAAAATACGCTCAGGTGATGATGATTTGTTCGTTAACGAAGCAGCTACAAAATCGAAAACAGCCATTTCTTTTAATCCGGAAGGATTTACTTATTCGAAAGCGAAAGAAAGTTTTGGAGAATGGTTTATGCAAAAACGGCGTCATGCTTCAACGGCAAAGTATTATAAAGGTTTTGATAAAGCACAATTAGGATTGTTCTATTGTACGCAACTATTATTTTTTATTTTGCCAATTCCATTATTGTCTTTACAGTTTGAATGGATTGTTGTGCTAAGTGCTATTGTTTTTAGGTATTTGGCTTCTTGGATTTCGCTAGGGTTTTCTGCAGGAAAATTGGAAGAAAAAGACGTAATGTATTGGTATCCTGTTTTAGAAATAATTCTTATCTTCACACAATTAAACGTGTTTTTTAGAAACATTTTTTCAAAACCTGTTACTTGGAAATAAAGCATTATATAGATAAAGCCATTCGTGGAGACCAAGTAGCATTTACCTATTTGCTGGATAAATATTGGAATGAAGTCTATGGTTTTATGTTGCAACGCACCGAAAATGAAACCGATGCGGAGGATATTACTATTGAAACGTTCTCTAAAGCTTTTGATAAAATTGCAACTTATAATTCCGAATACCAATTCAATACTTGGTTGATTGCCATCGCAAAAAATGTGCATATTGATTTGTTGCGAAAGAAAAAATCATCGCTATTTATTGATATTACCGATGAGGAAGATGATATTGCATACGGTATTGCTGATGATTCTCCTTCGGCTGAAGATCAAATTATTACTGAACAAAATTTAAACAGATTACTGCAATTTATCAAAGAGTTAAAGCCTGCTTATCAGGAAGTGATTCAAATGCGTTATTTTCAGGAAATGAGTTATCAGGAAATTGCTGATGAATTGAATGAACCGCTGAATAACGTTAAAATTAAACTACTTCGCGCTAAAAAATTATTGGCCGAAATTATTTCAAAAGGATAAATTTCTATCCCAAATTCTTATTCTCAAATTTGAATTTTTATCTTTGGTCCAAAACCAAAAACAATGCAAACTTTCTCTAACCAGGAAAAACTAAAACACTTATTTTCTTTACCTGTAATTGTAGCCGCCTTAGGTTATTTTGTGGATATCTATGACTTGCTCCTTTTTGGAATCGTACGCGTGCCCAGCTTAAAGGATTTAGGATTGGATCCAGATGTTTCCGGTACTTTAATCATGAATTACCAAATGTTCGGTTTGCTTATAGGAGGTATTCTTTGGGGCGTTTTAGGTGATAAAAAAGGAAGGCTTTCTGTACTGTTTGGTTCTATAATTGTCTATTCACTTGCAAATATTGCCTGCGGATTTCTGCCGCAATTTCCTTTTGAAGATAAAAGTATGGTATATGCAGTATTGCGATTCATAGCAGGGATTGGTCTTGCTGGTGAATTGGGTGCTGGTATTACCTTGGTGTCCGAATCATTACCGAAAGAATTGCGAGCTATTGGTACTTCCATTGTGGCTGGTTTCGGATTAATGGGGGCGGTTGTGGCACAGCTTTCGGTGGAATTAGCTGGTAGTTGGACAACAGCCTATTTTATTGGTGGTACTTTAGGTTTGTTATTGTTGTTTTTGAGAGTGGGTGTAGTGGAATCAGGTATTTATAAGGATGTAGAAAAGCAAGATACCGTGGTTAAAGGAAATTTCTTTTCATTTTTTACGAACGGTGAACGCTTTGTTCGTTATTTGAAATGTATTGCTATTGGATTGCCAACTTGGTTCTGTATCGGAATTCTGGCTGTAATGGCCAATCAGTTTGCTCCGGCTTTGGGAATAGAAAATATTGTACCAGGCAAGGCAATTATGTGGGGATATGTCGGAATTTCAATTGGAGATTTCTCTAGTGGTTTCATTTCTCATGCTTTGCGTTCCCGTAAAAAGGCGATATTTTACATGATGTTGTTTACAATAGTAGGTGTTTTGTTGTTGTTGTACGGCGGCACAAATTCTGAAAATATGTATTACTTCTACTGTTGCTGGTTAGGCTTGGGAACCGGTTATTGGGCTATGTTTGTAACGGTGGCTGCAGAGCAATTCGGGACTAACATCCGAAGCACAGCTACCACAACAATTCCAAATATGGTGCGAGGTTTACTTCCTGTTATGCTTATGGGATTTGATTTTTTTAAAAAAGATAACGGAGTTATTGTTTCAGCGACGATTGTTGGTGCAATTGCTTTTGCTTTAGGTATTTACGCGACTTTGACGGTGAAAGAAACGCATGGAAAAGATTTGGATTTCATTGAATAAGTAATAATTTTGCTAAAAATTTATAAATAATTTAACTTTTTAATGTTTTTTGGCATGATATTTTCATGTGGTTGTAGTAATCAGTAAAAGATTATTAATTAACCTATAAATACCGAAAATTATGTCTAAGCTAAACATTAACAAAAACGAGTGGTTAGAACTTGTTTTTGAAGGAAAAAACAAAGAGTACGGAGCGTACCAATTAAGAAAAGAAGAGGGAGCAACAACAACGAAAGCATTTATAAGTGCAATGGCACTGCTTGGAGGAATTGCTGCCCTACCATTCATTTTAAGTTCGTTTACTGATAAACCTGTTATGGATACGCCTGACGGTCCAGTTCTTGACAGCATACGTGTCGTTGATGTTATATATCCGCAAAAGAAATTACCTCCTTTAAAGAAAATATTGCCTCCTTCAGCACCAGCTGAGAAGTCTCTTACAGAGGATTTAACTAATCCAAGAGTGGTTGATGCTGAGATAGCTCCACAAACGGATCTTACCCGAAATGTGGATTTAGGCCAAAATACAAATACAACAACTGATTCAGGTTCTGGTACTCCAGGTCAAGGTAGTGCTATTCCAACAGGAGGAGGTAATGATGAAGAGCCAATCGACGATACAGCACTATTTAATCCATATGGGGTTGAAAAAAGTCCAAGTTTCCCAGGAGGAATTGATGAATTCTTAAAAATCGTAGGAAATCGCTTTAATGCACCGGAAGCTGAAGAGGAAGGAACTATAAAAAGAGTAATTGTTTTCTTCGTAGTGGAAAAAGACGGAAGTATTTCAAATATTACTGTGCCTAAAAACCCTGGTCTTGGATTGGATAAAGAAGCAATCCGTGTATTGAAATCAATTAAAACTAAATGGGAACCTGGAATGTATAAAGGAAGACCTGTTAGAACACAATATTCATTACCAATTGTAGTGAAAATGCAATAATGTCTAAACACCAATTTTTAAAAGCCATTCTTTTCGCTTGAATCGAATGGCTTTTTTTATGTTTTATTCTGACCAATATGTCAAGTTAACAATGATGATACCGCTTGAATTTTCAAGATTTTCTGATAGTGTAACATCTGTTGAAGAAGTCCCACTCCAATAGCCATTATACGAATCGAATCTGTAATTTCCTGCTGGAAGATTTTCAAAACAGTTTCCGTCCTGATTGGTTGGGTAAATGTATTCACCTGTAGTTAAATTTTGAGCCCAAAATCCATGTAAATCATTTCCTGGAACTGGATTTCCTTGGTAATCCACTGTCTGAATGCATACATTGTATAATTTGATAGTTTGTTTGACTGATTGGATCGTATTGATAATAGTAATTGATTTGTTGTTCTGTGCAGTTAAAGTTGCCTTAACCTGTGGAAGGTAATTTAGAGCCACAGTGTTGTTGTTACTATTTAATGCTTCATCGATTAAATAGGTAAGCCCGATTAACTCATCGTTCAGACTTACTAAATCTGCTGTTAAAGTGTTTATGGGTTGTGTTGAAAATGGGATTACTGAAACATTTTTGGCTTCACCTGTAAAATAATCGGTGTCATCAGCATTGTTTTGAACCGTTGCTACCTGTTCAAACATTTTGTTGTAAAACAATATGGCGTTTGGGTTACCAATGATCGTGATTTCTTTAGTTAATTGATTAACGGCCTTTTCTGCATCGATAACACCTAGTTTGATGTTTTCTGTTGATTGAATAGCCGAATTTAAATGTTGTTGGGCAGTTTGGGCGATAGCTTGTCCGTAAGCTAATGTTGTCAAAGTAATGACAAGAAAAATAATGTTCTTCATGATTAATTTTATATTAAATTTCTTACAAAAATAATATAAATCGAGCTTAAATTGTATTATTTCAGGTTTATGATATGATTAATTTTTATCTGATGTTTTGTTTGTGTCTGAAGTTCATAGAGTTGAATAAAATCAGATAATGCTGATAAAATTTAACAGAAAGTCAAAAAAATCATAAATATAGGCTGCTTACTGATTAATCATCAATCTTTCCATATCTTTGCATTGCAAAAATGTTTTTATGGAAACAGCTACACAATCAAACATATTACCTACCGGAAAACCGAAATGGTTAAAAGTAAAATTGCCAATTGGTGAAAAATACACAGAACTCAGAGGGTTGGTTGATAAATACAAACTGAATACTATCTGTACCTCGGGGAGTTGCCCTAATATGGGGGAATGTTGGGGAGAAGGAACAGCTACCTTTATGATTTTAGGGAATGTGTGTACGCGTTCGTGTGGATTTTGTGGTGTAAAAACAGGTCGTCCGGAGGATGTGGAATGGGATGAGCCTGAAAAAGTGGCGCGTTCCATTAAAATCATGAAAATTAAGCATGCGGTAATTACCAGTGTGGATCGTGATGATTTAAAAGATATGGGTTCTATTATCTGGTTGGAAACGGTTAAAGCCATTCGAAGAATGAATCCAGAAACTACTTTGGAAACTTTAATACCTGATTTTCAAGGTGTAGAACGTATTATTGACCGAATTGTAGAAGCAAATCCGGAAGTGGTTTCGCATAATATGGAAACCGTTAGACGATTAACCCGTGAAGTACGCATACAAGCAAAATACGACCGAAGTTTAGCGGTTTTGAAATATTTGAAAGAACAAGGTATTCGTAGAACTAAATCCGGCATCATGTTGGGATTGGGTGAAACCGAAGAGGAAGTAATTCAAACCATGAAAGATTTGCGTGAAGCGAATGTAGATATCGTAACTATTGGGCAGTATCTGCAGCCTAGTAAAAAACATCTTCCCGTAAAAGAATTTATCACACCGGAACAATTTGCAAAATATGAGCAAGTTGGAAAGGAACTAGGATTCCGTCACGTGGAAAGTGGCGCATTGGTGCGTTCTTCTTACCATGCCCAAAAACACATTCTTTAATTAGTTCAATACTGAATTTCATACGTAAATGAGTCAAAAAACACGTATTGCCATCAATGGTTTTGGTCGTATCGGAAGGAATTTATTCCGATTGTTGTTGAATCATCCTACTATTGAAGTGGTGGCTATTAATGATATTGCTGATAACAGGACAATGGCTCACTTACTGAAATACGACAGTATCCATGGGGTTTTACCATTGGTTGTTTCATATGATGATAACGGATTGATTGTAGCCGATAAAAAATATGTCTTCTTCCACGAAAAAGAAATTAGTAATTTGAATTGGAAAGATTTAGCTATTGATTTGGTTGTTGAGGCGACAGGAAAGTTTTTAAAATACAATCTGGCAGAACAACATTTGCATTCAGGAGCCAAAAAAGTAATTCTTTCTGCTCCACCAGAAGATGATTCGGTTAAAACGGTTGTTTTAGGAGTGAATGAAAACATATTGGATGGTACAGAAAAAATTGTATCTAATGCAAGTTGTACAACAAACAACGCAGCTCCGATGATTAAAGTAATTCAAGATTTGTGTGGCATAGAGCAGGCTTATATTACTACTGTTCACTCTTATACTACAGATCAAAGTTTGCATGATCAGCCTCATAAAGATTTACGTCGTGCCCGCGGTGCAGCTCAATCTATTGTGCCTACAACTACGGGTGCTGCTAAAGCATTGACGAAAATTTTTCCCCATTTGGATAAAAAAATGGGTGGTTGTGGAATCCGTGTTCCAGTTCCGGATGGTTCTTTAACTGATATTACTTTCAATGTGAAGAAAGAAGTAACTATAGAACAGATCAATCATGCGTTCAAAACGGCATCAGAAGGCCAGCTTAAAGGTATTTTGGCTTACACGGAAGATCCAATTGTATCTGTGGATATTATTGGAAATCAACATTCTTGTTTGTTCGATGCTCAGCTAACTTCTGTTATTGATAAGATGGTCAAAGTAGTGGGTTGGTACGATAATGAAATAGGCTATTCCTCACGAATTATTGATTTAATTGACCATATTAACAAAAAATAAGTATATTTAGGGAGTTTTTCGGTAAGATCTTATGTTTAAAAAGTCCCTACTTTTTCTTTTTAGCTTGTTCTGTTTCTTGGGATTTGCGTCCAATAGATTCGAGGACGAAATGGTTATTGATAGTTCCTTTTATTATACCGAGACAGCAGTTTATTACAAAAACAATAGAGTATTTGATAAGGCATTGGAAAATGCTAACAAAGCTATTCTGTATTCCAAGAAAACACAGAATAACTCTAATCTGGCAAATAGTTACTACACACTAGGCATCATTTATATTGATTTGAAAAAGTATGATGAGGCTATTGAAAAATTGATTCGTGCTGTTTCTGTTTTTAATACGATTGAACCTAACGCTAAATTGGCATTAGCTTACTACAATTTAGGTATCTGTTACATGCAGAAGAGCAATTTTAGTAGAGCCGAATCGTATTTCAATAAAGCAAATTCGGTTTATGAAAGTATCGACCTGAAAAATGGAAAAAATATGGTAAACCTTCAGAAGGCTTTACTATACATCGAAAAGAAAGAAATTAAAACTGCAGAATCAGCACTGACTGAATTGACTTATTTGTCAAGCGGAAAAGATACTTTTAATCTTAAATCGGAAGCTTTTTACCAGTTAGGAATTCTTAAAGCAAGTGAGAAAGCAAATGATTTGGCACTAAGTTATTTGAATAAAGCGTATGAACTTAGTGTGGAAAATAAAAATGTAGAACAACAACTAAAAGTTGCTAAAAAACTCAGTGAGCTTTATGATAAGTTGTCTTTAACTTCAAATTCCCTTACGTTTTTAAAAATACATCTAAAATTAAAAGATTCCTTGGATGCTATTGCCTTGAGCAAGAAACAAAATTTACTTTCGGAGCGCGTAAAAGTTGGCGATATCATGCGCGACATGGAAAAGTTAGATAAAGAAAAGAAAGAGCAGGAAAAAGCTGGTAAGTTTTCTAAACTGATTAATATTTTAAGTATCGCATTGATTACTATTTTGTCTTTGCTGAGTTTATCTTTGTATAAAAACAATATTATCCGTAATAAATCCAATGAATTGCTTCGTGAAAAAAACGTGGAGTTGGAAGAAGCGAAAGAACGTATTGAAAAAGCGTCAAAAGCCAGAGCCGAATTCCTATCGACAGTTAGTCATGAATTGCGTACACCATTGAATGCTATCAATGGAATTACTCATATTTTGCTGGAAGAAAAGCCGAAAGCCAATCAAATAGAATACCTAAAATCACTTAAATTTTCAGGGAATTATTTGCTGACATATATTAATGATATTCTTGAAATTAATCGTATTGAATCGAATAATATTGAAATAGAAAGAATCAACTTCGATATTAGAGAATTATTGCAGAATATTCGTAATTCACTGAAGGAACAGGCAAGCCAGAACAACAATGAGTTTTTACTGGATATTGATAATGATGTACCACAAATACTTGTTGGTGATCCTACTAAGTTGTCGCAAATCTTCATCAATTTGATTAACAATGCATTGAAATTTACTCAGAATGGAAAAATTCTAGTTTCTGCAAATCTGACCAGTAAAGAAGATGATAATTGTAAAATAAGCTTTAAAGTTCAAGATACAGGAATTGGTATTCCGCTTGAAAAACAACAATCTATCTTTGATAGTTTTTCTCAGGGATCTGTCGAAATCAATAGGAAATACGGTGGTACAGGATTAGGTTTGACGATTGTTAAACGACTGGTCGCATTAATGAGCGGAAAAATCAATGTAAAAAGTGAAGTAGGAGTAGGATCTACATTCTATTTTGATTTGGCTTTCAAAATTGGTGAAGAAATAATCACGAAAAACGTAAATGAAATTATGGATGAAAAAGTATTCATCAATAAGCGAATTTTATTGGTTGAGGATAATAAAATCAACCAGATGATTACGAAGAAAATTCTGGAGAAAAAACGCATGATAGCTGAACTTTGTGAAACAGGAGAAGATGCTATCGATATGATGCGTAAAAATAAATACGATTTAGTACTGATGGATGTTCATTTGCCGGGAATCAATGGAACTATTGCCACTGAAGAAATCAGGAAATTTGATAATGTAACGCCTATAATTGCTTTAACAGCTATCTCTCTGAATGAGAACAGGGAAATGTTAATGTCTTTTGGAATGACCGATGTAATCACTAAGCCATTTAATCCCGATAACTTTTATAAAATTATCGAGATTAACTTAATGGCTGAGCCTAATATTGCGTAATTAATTCTCTGATTAATCGGCGTACATGCGGTTCTGCTTCGCGTGCTGCTTCTAAAACTTCTTCATGAGTAATCGAATCAATGTTTTCGGCATCACCCATATCAGTAATTACAGAAATTCCAAAAGTTTCTAAGTCCATATGACGTGCTACAATTACTTCAGGAACGGTTGACATTCCTACACAGTCACACCCTAATGCTTTAACCATTTTATATTCTGAAAGCGTTTCGAAAGTTGGTCCTTGTAAGCCTAAATAAACTCCATCTTGAACATGTATATCTAAATCTGCTGCAATTTCTTTGGCTTTTGCCATCATTTTGCGGCTATACGGTTCGCTCATGTTTACAAAACGAGGCCCGAAACGTGAATCATTTTTTCCGCGTAAAGGATGCTCAGGCATCATATTCACATGGTCTTTGATGATAACAATAGATCCAACTTTATAGTTTGGATTCACTCCGCCTGAAGCGTTAGAAACAATTAGTTTTTCAACACCTAAATATTTCATTACTCTTACCGGAAAGGTTACTTCTTTCATGCTGTAGCCTTCATAAAAATGAAAACGTCCTTGCATGGCTACGACTTTCTTCCCGTGAATGTGTCCAAAAACCAAAGCGCCTTTATGACCTTCAACAGTTGAAACCGGGAAATTTGGGATTTCATTATAAGATAAAATATAGTCTATTTCAATATCATCTGTAAATCCACCTAACCCTGAACCTAGTATAACACCATATTCAGGAGAGAAATTGGTTTTGTTTTGGATGTAATCAACGGTTTCCTGTACTTGCTCCCACATACTCTAAAATCTTTTTATCAAATTCATTACTACTGGTTACAAACGATGATTTTATGGGTAGGTAGTATAATTGGTCATTGGGTAATTTTCCTTTCAAACGCACAAAATCCTTTTCGGTTGTAACAATTTTTCTTCTATTTGCTGTTTCAAGAATCGCTTGAATGTCTTTTTCCGTGAAATTATGATGATCCGGAAATACCATCGTTGATTTTTTTGCAGCCTGCAAATATGCAAAAAAAGGTTCGGGTTTTGCAATTCCTGCGACCACTATTTTATCAACAATCTCAAAATTGTCTAATTCAATTTGTTTTTTTTCGGAGTATAAATGATTGTCATATTCGATATAGCTGAAGAAAATAGGTATGTCTTCTTTAAGATAAGTAACAATTTTAGTTTTGATTTTTTGCTGCGCTTCTTCCGAAATGTCTTTCGGGCATTTGGTGACAATAATGCAATTGG
Organism: Flavobacterium sp.; assembly: GCA_035281405.1. Taxonomy (GTDB): domain Bacteria; phylum Bacteroidota; class Bacteroidia; order Flavobacteriales; family Flavobacteriaceae; genus Flavobacterium. The sequence goes on along the minus strand of DATEDY010000035.1, from coordinate 1,718 downwards.
CTCTGTTGATTCCGGTTCGGCTTTCTCTTAAATTGCCAGTTGGAAGCATAAAGTCATTGTAAAATAAATCGTCATAGGAAGTGAGCATGATATAAAAACCGGCTTTTACTTTTCGGTGCTGGAAAGCGTCATCCAATAAAATGATTTCAGGTTTTTTACTTTGAGAAAGCAATGTTTCGATTCCATTTTTCCTATTGGCATCGACAGCAACTTGAATTTCGGGAAATTTCTGGAAAAACTGATAGGGTTCATCGCCTATTACTTCGGCAGTTGTATTTTTGTTGGCAAGTACAAAACCTTCCGATTTACGTTTGTATCCTCTGCTCAGTGTGGCTATTTTATGTTTCTCTGATAATAAACGGATTAAATATTCGATTTGAGGAGTTTTTCCGGTTCCGCCCACACTCAAATTACCAACGGCTATTACGGGAATGTCGAATGAATAGGATTTTAAAATACCTAAATTGTATAAAAAATTGCGGATTCCTGTTATGAAGCCATACAGAACTGCAAATGGGAAAAGTAATTTTCGGAGTAAATTCATAGTACGAATGTAGGATTTTTTATTTTTATGTTGATTCGTTTATTCGTTAATTTGTTGTATGAAAATTAAAGAAATACTATCCGTACTTGAGGAAATGGCTCCTTTGGCGTATGCTGAAGATTTCGACAATGTTGGTTTATTGGTAGGCGATGCAAGCGCTGAAGCCACCGGTGTTTTGGTATGTCACGATGCGTTGGAAACGGTAATTGACGAAGCCATTGAGAAGAAATGTAATCTGGTGGTTTGTTTTCACCCGATTTTATTTTCGGGAATCAAAAAAATTACCGGAAAAAACTATGTGGAAAGATCGGTTTTGAAGGCAATCAAAAATGATATCGCTATTTATGCCGTGCATACGGCTTTGGACAACCATCAAAACGGTGTCAATAAGATTTTTTGTGATGCTTTGGGATTGACGAATACTAAGGTTTTGGTACCCAAACAGAATTTCATTCAAAAATTGGTTACTTATACTATTCCGGAAAATGTTGAAAAACTGCGTAATGCTTTATTTGAGGCTGGAGCTGGTAAGATTGGAAATTATGAAGACTGCAGTTTCAATTCGAAAGGCATCGGAACGTATATGGGTAACGAAAACAGTAACCCTGAAGTAGGCGAGCGATTTGAATTTGTAGAAGCTGAGGAAATAAAAATCGAAGTGACATTTGAGAAATATCTGCAGTCTAAAATCCTGAAAGCTTTATTTTCGAATCATGTGTATGAAGAAGTAGCTTATGAAGTTTATGATTTACAGAATTCACATCAAAATATAGGCTTAGGAATGATGGGTGAATTGCCGGATGAGATGAATGAAATCGATTTTCTTAAAATGGTAAAAGAAAAAATGGATTGCGGAGGTATTCGCCATACTGATTTTGTTGGGAAGAAGATTAAGAAGGTAGTTGTTTTGGGAGGTTCGGGAAGTTATGCTATTAAAAATGCTATTGCAGCTGGAGCTGACGTTTATCTGACTGCCGATTTGAAATATCATAATTTCTATGAGGCTGAAAACCGTATTTTATTAGCCGATATTGGACATTTTGAAAGCGAACGTTACACAAAAAATTATATAGTTGATTATCTTACGAAAAAAATTCCTAATTTTGCAATCGTTTTATCTCAAATAAATACAAATCCAGTTAAGTACTTATAAAATATGGCAACAAAAGAATTG
>DATEDY010000034.1:0-5199 GCA_035281405.1 Flavobacterium sp. | reverse complement strand
CCAGGGTTTCCACATGGAGGTGTAGGTACTTTTGTAGCTACTCTTGGGAAAGCTTTGGTTGAGAAAGGAATTAATGTCAGTGTGGTTGGACTTAATTATGAATCGAAAGAAGAGACTGAAGTCATTAATGGTATCAAAGTGCATCGACTTTCTCCCAAAAAAGTGAAAGGTCTACAATGGTATTTTAATTCGAAGGCCATTTCAAGTAGAATAGAAAAAATTCATCAGTCAACACCTATTGATTTTGTCGAAACGCCAGAATTAGGTTTAGCTTTTTTATCCAAGCATAAAGAGATTAAGTATGTAATACGAATGCATGGCGGGCATCATTATTTTGCTCAATCAGAGAATCGTAAAACGGAATGGTGGAAAGCTTTTCAGGAAAAAAGATCTTTTCAAAAGGCAGATCATATCATTTCAGTTTCCGATTATGTTGGTGAAACAACCAGAAGTTTACTGCATTTAAAAGATAAAACTAGTACAACAATTTATAATCCTGTCGATGTCTCTAAGTTTTTTGATGCAAGTAATTGTGAAACTGTACCTCATACAATATTGTTTGCTGGTACTATTGTAGAAAAAAAAGGGATTCGTCAGTTGGTGGAATCGCTCAATTATTTAATAGATAAATTTCCAGATATTCAATTACTTATTGCTGGAAGAAATGGTAACATTCCAGGTACATCACAGCCTTATCTTCCGATATTGGAAAGGTCTATAGTTGAAAAAATAAAAAATAATATTACTTTTCTGGGGGTAATGCCTAATGATCAAATGCCAAGAGTGATTTCAGATGCGCATATTTGTTGTTATCCCAGTCACATGGAAGCTATGCCGGTTGCATGGCTTGAAGTATTAGCTATGGGTAAAATATTTGTGGGAAGTTCTTCCGGTCCTGGCCCTGAAGCGGTACAAGATGGAGTTACTGGTGTTTTGGCTAATCCTTTCAATCCAAAAGATATTGCTGAAAAAATCGAATGGGTTTTCAGTAATCCTGAATTAGCAGTAGAAATGGGAAAAAAAGCTAGACTGGATATCATAAACAGATTTAGCCTGGATGTGATTGTCAATCAAAATATAACATATTTTAGTTCTATATTAAAATAATGATAGCATCAGATTATAAAAAATATAAAAAATACGGAGGAAACTTTCTTACGATTGTGTTTTTTACACAGGGGTTTTGGGCTGTCTTTCAATATCGTATAGCAAATTTTGTGTTTAGAACAATCACTATTCCCATACTAAGGCATTTTGCACTTTTTGTATGTTTGGTTTGGCAAAAAAGTATTGAAATTCTAACCGGGATATCTATACCTGCTTCAGCTTCAATAGGGCATTCTTTTTATATAGGTCATTTTGGAGGAATAATTTTGAATAGTAAATCGGTTATTGGAAATAATTGTAATATTTCTCAAGGTGTTACTATAGGCGTTTCTGGAATTGATGAAAAGAGAGGGGTTCCCACAATAGGGAATAATGTTTATGTTGGTGCTAACACTGTTATTGCAGGAAATATAATCATTGGTGACAATGCGCTAATCGGAGCATGCACACTCGTAAACACCAATGTTGAACCCAATGCAGTTATGTTAGGTGTTCCGGCCATAAAAATATCTGAAAAAGGATCAAAAGGGTATATTTAATGAAATTTTTAATCGTTTCTAATGCGCCTCTAATTATAAAGCAAGAAAAGTTCTTTGCATATAGTCCTTATGTTAAAGAAATGGGTATTTGGGCAAAATATGCAGATGAGGTTGCCCTTTGTTGTCCACAATGGAAAAAGGAAAATGATTTGTTTGTTTCAGAAGTACCTTTTGTAATTCATACTAACTTTTGGTTGTCAGATTTTAATATAAAATCTGTGAAAAGCTTATTTAAAGCTTTTTTTCAAATCATTTATAATTTTCTTATTCTTTTTAGAGCTATGATTTGGGCTGATCATATTCATTTGAGGTGTCCAGGGAATGTTGGTTTATTGGCAAGTATTGCTCAAATTTTCTTTTTCTGGAAGATTAAAACAGCTAAGTATGCTGGTAATTGGGACCCTGATGCAAAACAACCATGGACCTATAAATTGCAAAGATGGTTGTTGAGTAATAAATTTTTAACCAGAAATATGCAGGTTTTGGTTTATGGAGAGTGGCCCAACCAAACAAAAAATATAAAACCTTTTTTTACGGCAACCTATTCTGAAAATGATGCCAATGAAGCAATTCTTCAAAGGGATTTGAATAGTGAAATTCAATTCCTGTTTGTTGGAACTTTGACTAAAGGGAAAAGACCTTTGTATGCAATTCAACTGTTTGAAAATTTGATTCAGAAAGGATATAATGCAAAGTTGGCTATTTTGGGTGAAGGCAAAGAAATGACTAAAATAAAACAATTTTGTCAAAGTCATCAGTTAGAGGATAAAGTAACTTTCTATGGAAATAAAGAACTATCTTTCGTGAAAGAAATGTACCGAACCAGTCATTTCTTAATTTTGCCTTCTAAAAGTGAAGGATGGCCGAAAGTAGTTGCTGAAGCCATGTTTTGGGGTTGTGTTCCTTTATCTACTGTGGTATCTTGTGTGCCTTTTATGTTGGGTAATGAAAAAAGAGGACTTGTCTTAAGTTTAGATGTAAATAGAGATGGACAGCAAATAACTGATTTGTTGAATGATTCAGAACATTATCACCGAATAAGTAATGATGCTTCGGATTGGTCTAGACAATATACAACTGATTATTTTGAAAAAGAAATAGCTAAATTAGTGAAACGATTCTAATGCGAGTAGTTCAAATTATAGATAGTTTAGAAGCTGGAGGAGCTGAGCGAATGGCGGTTAATTATGCCAACTGTCTTGCGGATCAGATTTCTTTCTCCGGCCTGATTTCTACTCGTAAGGAAGGAGTTTTGAAAGAATATATTCATCCAAATGTGAATTTCATTTGTCTTAACAAGAATACAACTTTTGATTTTAAAGCGATTTTGAGACTGAGACGATTTCTCTTAGAAAATAAAGTTGCTGTGATGCACGTTCATGGCAGTTCTTTTTTTGTAGGCGTCTTAGTCAAACTCATTTGTTTCAAAGTAAAGCTGATTTGGCATGATCATTATGGTAATCGAATTAAAAATAGCCTTTCAAATAATTGGTATATAAAAATAGCCTCAATCTTCTTCAATGGTGTTATAGCGTGTAACAACGAATTATTGGATTGGGCGAAAGAGAATCTTTTTGCAAAACGTGCCATCTATCTTCCTAATTTTACCATTGATATTAAAGACAAGAATGAGCCAATACTCCTGAAAGGTCAAGATGGAAAAAAAATTATCTGTCTTTCCAATTTGAGAAATCCCAAAAACCACAAAATTTTGTTGGAAGGGTTTCTGGAATCGAGGGTTTTTGAACAAGGTTGGAGTTTACATCTTGTAGGAAATGATGCTGGAGATAATTATTCTAATGCGTTAAAACAGTTCATAAAGGAGAATTGTCTTGATGAATTTGTTTTTTTATATGGGGCTCAGAATGCCATACATACTATCTTATCTCAAGCTTCAATTGGTGTTTTAGCCTCAACCTTTGAAGGGTTTCCTGTGGTTTTGTTGGAATATGCCCATGCTGAATTGGCAGTAATTAGCACGAATGTTGGACAATGTCCTGAAATTATACTTGATGAAAGTAGTGGATTGTTGTTTAATCCTCATAAAATCAATGAATTGGCGTCGGGACTTGTTCGTTTAACCAATGATGATTCCTTGCGAGCGTTTTATTCTTCGAATTTAAAGTCTTATGTTTATGAAAATTTCTCAAGTGTAAAAATTATTAAGAAGGCATTGGATTTTTATAAATCGGTATAATATGAAATCGGAAGGAAAACAAATCTCTTATTTTCAACTTGTTTTGCTACATGCATCCATAGGAGGTGCGGTCTTTCTACTTCCAGTGTTGTCTAAAATATATGCATTATTAATTCTGATTGTCGGGTTTTATATTGTAGTTAAAACTCAGAACAGGAAAAATGAAGCTTTGTATGTTGCAGCATATCTTACTGGTGTGGAAGTGTTTTTAAGAATGACAGAAGGTAACTTTATTGAGCAATATGCAAAATTTGCAATTATAGGTATTTTATTACTTGGTATCCTTTACAGAGGAATTGAAAAAGTAGCTGTGCCTTATATAATTTTTCTGATTTTTCTTATACCTGGAATTATAGTTGGAGCTTATACATTGAATTTTGATACCGATATGCGTAAGGCTATCACTTTCAATATTATTGGACCACTAACATTGGCATTTTCTGCTATTTATTGTTTTGGTAGAAGAATATCACTGAAAGAAATAGTAAATATTCTTCATGCAGTTTCTTTCCCAATTATTAGTATCGTGGTCTACTTATTTTTGTTTACTCCAAGTATAAAGGAAGTAGTTACAAATACGGAATCCAATTTTGCTACTTCAGGAGGTTATGGTCCCAACCAAATGTCAACAATTTTAGGATTGGGAATTTTTCTTTTTTTTACCAAAATTGTTTTGTTTTCAGATTCTAAGAAAAACAGAGTAGTTGATACTATTTTACTCATCATTATTGTGTTTAGAGGTATTGTTACTTTTTCTAGAGGTGGTGTGATTGCAGGAGGCATTATGATTTTTGTTTTAATGGTTATTATTCTTTTTAATACAAGAGCTCAGGCTAAATCGGTAATATTCAAGTTCACGCTATTAATGGTTTTTGCATTTATGGGTATTTGGACTTACAGTTCGATACAAACAAGTGGACTTATTGATAAGCGTTATGCAAATAAAGATGCCAAAGGAAGAGTTAAAGCAAGTAAACTTACGGGAAGAGAAAAACTTATCGAATCAGAGTTTAATATGTTTTTGGATAATCCTGTTCTTGGAATAGGTGTAGGAAAGAACAGGGAATACCGACAGGAAACCACGGGTATTGAAGCTGCTTCTCATAACGAAGTATCTCGTATGCTTGCTGAACACGGTATGTTTGGAATATTCAATTTGCTAATACTCTTACTAACACCCTTGTTGTTGGCTTATAACAACAGAATGAATATTTTCGTACTGCCTTTCGTTATTTTTTGGCTGTTAACTATTAATCATGCGGCAATGCGTATTGCAGCGCCGGCTTTTATTTACGCTTTATCTTTATTAAAAGTTTATAGTATTGAAAAACCTGTTATACATAGGGAACAAACTGT
>DATEDY010000033.1:0-11128 GCA_035281405.1 Flavobacterium sp. | reverse complement strand
AGAAAAAGTATCGATTGTAAACATAAACAATGGTGAACGTTTAGAAACTTATGCTATCACCGGCCCTCGTAATAGCGGTGAAATTACCTTAAACGGCCCCGCAGCCCGTAAAGTTCACAAAGACGACATCATCATTATCATTGCTTACGGAAGCATTGACATGGAAGAGGCTAAAAACTTCAAACCGGCAATCGTATTCCCTAACGAAGAAACGAATTCGTTACAGTAATCGTGAATAACAAATTAAGCTCGTATGCCAGTGTAATTATCCCAATACTTTTGGGTGCAGGCTTGACTTACTATCAATATAACTCTTTCTCAACCGAGCAAATTGCTCAGATGAAAAGCTATTTCATGACCGCCAATTACAACTATGTTTTGGTGTCATTGGTTATAGCTGTTTTAGGATGTGCATTCAGAGCCTACCGATGGAAATATACGCTCGGAGAAATAGGCGCAACTCCCGAGTTCAAGCTTAATTTCTTAGCGGTATGTATTGGCTACTTTGTTAATTTAACCATCCCACGTTCAGGAGAAGTATCACGTGCCTTAATCTTAAAAAAATACCGAGACATTCCTTTTGACAAAGCTTTTGGAACTATAATCGCAGAAAGAATTGTAGATTTAGTATTCTTGCTATTATTTGTCTTCAGCGCACTACTATTAGAATTTGACACTCTTAAAAATTTCCTGTTATTTTATATTCCGGTTACTAAACTAGCTTGGGTATTAGTCTTTGGAGCCGGCTTTTTCGTGTGGTTTTTGTTATTATACCGCTATTCTAAATGGGAATATGTTTTATTATTCAAATCTAAAATAGAAGGTTTAAAAACAGGAATTTTAAGCGTATTGCATATGCCTAACAAATGGAAATTTATTTTCTTTACTTTCCTTATTTGGCTTTCCTATGTACTAATGTTTTATATCACTGTTTTTTCTCTTGAAGCAACAAGCCACATTTCTTTGGGAACCATTATGGTTGCTTTTGTTATAGGCGGATTAACCATGTCATTTACTAATGGTGGTTTTGGTTTCTTTCCTGTTTTGATTGCTAAAATATTATTCTTATACCATATCCCTTTAGAAGCCGGAAATGCGTTCGGTTGGATTATCTGGACTTCCCAATTACTTATCACCATTTTACTCGGTATTTTATCGTTTTCAATACTCCCAATCGTAGGTAAAAGAAAATAAATTATTATCTTGCCCGTTAATAAGCATAATAATAGTTTAGTTATGAAAAATATAATCCGCATCGTTGTTTTATTGTTTTCGTTTTCCTCTTTTGCACAATCTTTTGTGGAACAGATAAAATCAGTAAAACTGAATGAAAGCAGAGATATCAGAGTAAAACTTCCTGCTTCATTCAATTCAAATCCAGACAAAACTTACCCGCTTATTTTAGTCCTTGACAGCGAATTTTTATATCCTGTTTTTGAAGGCAACCTGCATTTTGGAAACTATTGGGACGATATTCCTGAAGCAATACTTGTTGGAATCAATCAAAATAAAAACAACCAAAGAGAAGCCGATTGTGAATTTGATCCGAGAAATGGTCTTCCTGCCGGAAAAGGAGGCGCATTCTTTGAGTTCATAGGCACTGAATTGATGCCATACCTAGAAAAAAAATACCGCGTAGGGCCATTCAAGACTATTGCAGGAATTGATTCTTCTGCAGGTCTTCTAAATGCATTTTTATATAAAGAAATCCCTCTTTTTGGCGCTTATATTTCCTTAAGCCCTGACTTACAATTGGGAATGGAAGAACGTATTCCAAAACGTTTAAGCGAAATCCAGCAACCTATTTATTACTATTCAGCAACAAGCGACGGCGATTTAAAGAAATTCCAGAAACAAATCAAAGCACTTGACCAAAACATGCAGGCAGTAAAAAATGATTTGGTGAATTACAAATTCGATGACTTTAAAAATTCGAATCATTACACAATTGCTATGTTGGGAATTCCGCAGGCATTGAATCAAATTTTCCAAATTTATCAACCTATTTCTCCCAAAGAATATCAGGAAAAAATCGTGGTTTTAGAACAAGATTTTGTCAAATACCTTACTGACAAATACGATGCTATTGAAAAAAATCTTGGCATTAAAATGACTGTTCGTTACCGCGACATGAAAGCCATAGAAACTGCCATCAACAAAAAAGAACGATTCGAAGAATATGAGCAACTAGCCCAAATATCTGGTCAGCAATACGAAAAAACATTACTGTATGATTACCATATGGGAAATTATTGGGAAAAAAGGAGTGAATTCAAAAAAGCCATCAAATTCTATCAGGATGCTTTTGCCAAAGAACCTATTGGTGATTTGACTAAAGAAATGATGATGATTAAGGCAGAAGACTTGAAAAGCAAACTTCCTAAAAAAGACAAACTTAAAGGTGGAAAAGCAAAAGACGGAACCGAACAGGTAATAGAAGAGGTGCCAACTGACACTCCAGTCGAAACTCCAACAGAAACTCCAACGGAAACACCGGTTGAAGAGAAAAAAAGCGAATAATACACGATAACAAAGTCTGTTTAATGGCTAAAATAAAAACGTCTTTTTTTTGTCAGAGCTGCGGAACCCAATTTGCAAAATGGCAAGGGCAATGCAATGCCTGCAAAGAATGGAATACTATAGTTGAAGAAATAATTCAAAAAGAAGAAAAAGTAGTCTGGAAAACAGAAACTTCTGCGGTTAAAAAAGCGTCAAAACCTCTTAAAATAAACGAAATTGATTCCACCGAAGAAATCCGCATGGATACGACTGACGGGGAGTTCAATCGCGTTTTAGGAGGCGGACTCGTTCCTGGCTCCTTAACACTTTTAGGAGGCGAGCCCGGCATAGGTAAAAGTACTTTGTTACTTCAAATTTCTTTAAAATTGCCTTACAAAACCTTATATGTTTCAGGTGAAGAAAGCCAGAAGCAGATAAAAATGCGTGCCGAACGCATCACTCCAAACGGAGATAATTGTTACATTCTTACGGAAACCAAAACTCAAAATATTTTTCGTCAGATTGAAGAAATCGAACCGGAAATTGTGATTATTGACTCGATTCAAACCTTACATACTGATTATATTGAATCTTCGGCAGGTAGTATTTCACAAATCAGAGAATGTACTGCCGAATTAATCAAATTTGCCAAAGAAACTAATGTACCCGTTATTCTAATTGGTCACATTACAAAAGACGGAAATATTGCCGGTCCTAAAATTTTGGAACATATGGTTGACACCGTTTTACAATTTGAAGGCGACAGAAACCATGTGTACAGAATTCTACGTTCCCTAAAAAATCGTTTTGGCTCCACTGCAGAGTTGGGAATTTATGAGATGCAGGGATCAGGTCTGCGCGAAGTTGCCAATCCATCTGAAATATTGATTTCGCACAAAGAAGAAGAACTATCAGGAACCGCAATCGCCACTACATTAGAGGGTATGCGTCCGTTAATGATCGAAATACAAGCCCTGGTTTCCACTGCTGTGTATGGAACACCGCAGCGTAGTACTACCGGCTACAATGCCAAACGTCTGAATATGATTTTGGCTGTATTGGAAAAACGTGCCGGATTTCATTTAGGCTCTAAAGATGTGTTTTTAAACGTAACAGGTGGAATTTCAGTAGATGATCCGGCAATTGATTTAGCCGTTGTAGCGGCAATTTTATCCTCTAATGAGGATATTTCTGTAGGTAAAGATTTTTGTTTTGCTGGAGAAGTAGGATTATCTGGAGAAATACGTCCGGTAAACCGTGTCGAACAACGCATTCAGGAGGCGGAGAAATTAGGCTTCGGAACTATCTTCATTTCTAAATACAATAAAATTGCTACAAAATTTCCCGGTATAAAAGTCGTTTTAGTGAGCAAGATAGAAGAAGTGGTAAGTGAATTATTCGGTTGATCATGAAATCGTATTCTGAAATAGTCCAATTAATACAAACCTATCATGAGTTAGGCGAAACCGTTGCCGCGGCTAATTTGGTTATTGAAGAGTACGGAATCAAACATTTCAATTTTAAAGGATTTGAACTGCGAGAAAAAGCCAAAGCCGATTATATTTTAATGACTACCGAAGGTGTTTTTGGCGAAACACAAATCATTCGAATCCCTGAAAACACATTCGAATTTGAATTCATTTTGATGCTGAATCTAATTACACATGAAATGATTCATGTAAGCCAAAAAGTTCCTGGTCATTTTGTGGAAGACCGTAATGAAAGAGAGTGGCAGGCATACTATGAAATGCTTTTCCATAAAACTTATCCTCAGATTCCAAATGTAGCAAAACACCAACAATTGTTTTTTGCAAATAAAGCACTCGATTATTACCGAAAAATGGGAGGAAATTCGCCATTACAAGAAAAATACGCTGAACAAAAAAAAGAAGTCGAAGATTTTGTAGCTTCGCTTTCATAAAACACCCCAAATCTAACGCACAATGAGAACCAAAAAGCAATGGTTTTTTCTGATTCTTAAAATATTCCTAGTACTTTTCGCCCTAGCAATAGCTGCTATATATTTCTTTAGAGACACGATACTACAGCAGGCTTTGGACAAGGTCAAAAATAAATTCAACACCGAATACAATGCTGATTTTTCGGTCGGAAAAGCTGCCTTCGCTGGTACAACAAGTGTTGAATTGGAGGACATTCATTTGATTCCACATATGGCGGATACGCTTTTATCGGTACAAAAAATAAAAACGGAAATCAGTCTGATGCAACTGTTAACCGGAGAAATCCAATTGCAGCATCTGGAAATGAAAAACGGCTTTATTCAATTGGTAAAAACTAAAAACGGACGTAATTTCGATACTTTTTTAAAGAAAGATCCCAATGAAAAATCAACCGATGAAAAACGCAATTATGCCAAATTAGCCAACCGTATTTTGACTAAAGTATTGAACTTAGTGCCTTCAGAAATGAATTTGGAAAATTTATCCTTACGCATCAACGATATGGGCAAAAAAGTCAATTTCCATATGCACGATTTAAAATTGACAAACCATCAATTGAACACACAGATCAAAGTAACCACCAATACGTTTGCACAAAACTGGACCATGAGTGGTTACGCTAATCCAAGGGATAAAAAAGCCGATTTGGTTTTCGCTTCAGCAGATACCTCTAAAATTCAAGTACCTTATATTGACGAGAAATTCGGTTTCAAATCAAGCTTTGACAAAATTAGACTGAAACTGGACAATCTCGATATGAGCTTCGGGAAACTGCATATTGACGGAGTCGCATCGATTGAAAATTTCACCATTAATCATCCAAAAATTGCCAAAAAAGATGTGGTGATTGAGAATGCGCAATTCGATTACCGCTTTTTACTCGGAAGTGATTTCATTGCCATCGACAGTACTTCTACAGCGCAATTGAATAAAATAAAAGTCAAACCCTTTTTGGAATATAATACCGAAGAAGACACCATTTATAAACTAAAACTCGATATTGAAAAAATGAAAGCGCAGGATTTCATCACTTCATTACCAAATGGTTTGTTTTCTCATTTTGTAGGTATGGAAGCCGAAGGTGAATTCGATTACAAGCTCAATTTTGAATTCAACAAAAACAAACCCCATAAACTTGTTTTCGATAGTAAATTCAATAAAAACAATCTTCGTATCATAAAATATGGTGAAGCAAATTTAGAAAAACTGAATACTGAATTTACTTACCGTGCCATGGAGAACGGAAGACCACAAAGACCTGTTTTTGTTGGCGCTACGAATCCCGACTTTACGCCTTTAGAATTAATTTCTCCCTATCTAAAACATGCCGTATTAACTAACGAAGATCCGTCGTTCATGCGCCATCGCGGGTTTATTTCTGAAGCATTTAAGCAATCAATTGCAAAGAACATCCGAACCAAAAAATTCTCCCGAGGAGCGAGCACCATTAGTATGCAATTAGTGAAAAATGTATTCCTGACACGTGAAAAAACGCTATCTAGAAAGCTAGAAGAAATACTACTGGTTTACATCTTGGAAAACAACAGAATTGCCTCCAAAGAACGCATGCTTGAAGTCTATTTCAATGTTATTGAATGGGGTCCAAATGTGTATGGTATCGGAGAAGCGGCTGAATTTTATTTTCAGAAAAAACCAATTGATTTAACCCTAAACGAATGTTTGTTCCTGGCTTCAATTGTTCCGAAACCTAAAAAATTCATGTATCAATTTAACGACGAAGGTTATCAGAAATCATACGCGGAAAAGAATCAAAAGTTCATCAAAAACCTAATGCTTCGCCGTGCTTTAATTACCAGCGACGATACCATTGGGCAATCGATACCGATTTACATTTCTGGAAGAGCGCGTTCTTTACTGCGACTAAAAGTCGTTCAGGATACAATCACCATAGATTCATCGGCTACTTCGATAAACGAGTTTGATTTTTAACTATTTAAAATTCTTGAGAAATTGCTCTTTGTAGGTTGGTGAAACTTCTATTTCAGCAGCATCGTTCAGCACCACATAACCACCTTTGTTATACGATTTGACGTAATTGATATTGATGATGTGTGATTTGTGGACACGTAAAAAAGGGAACGGTAAAATTTCGGTAAAATGCTTCAGGAAGCGACATACCATTTTTTTACTGCCGTCGGCTAAATGCAAATCGGTGAAGTTACCATTACCACGAAGTCTGACAATGTCTTCCATTTTCACCACTTCAAAACCTTCCAGAGTAGGCAAAATCACTTGCTTTTTCTCCGGTTGGGTTTCCCTGAAATTCTCTACAATGATTTTATTCCGGTTAAATATCTCGTGATTCAAAATATGCTGTTGAACCTTATTTACTGCAACAATCAGTTCTTCAATACTAATGGGTTTAAGCAGATAATATGCTGCACTTTGATTCAGTGCTTTCAATGAATATTCTGAAAAGGCGGTTACGAAAATGGTTTCAAACTGTAAATTTTTACATGCTTCCAATACATCAAAAGCATTTCCGAAAGGCATTTCTACATCCAGAAAAACCAATTGCGGTCTCACTTCATGCAACAACGGAACCGCTTCTTTGATATTTTGGGCTTCACCAATTACTTCCACCTGTGGACAATACTTACTCAGATAATTTTTAAGTACTTCTCTTGCTGCAGATTCATCTTCAACAATTACCGCTTGTATTTTTTGTAATGTCATCATATTTTCTCAAGCTTTGGAAAAGTAATTTCTACAATGGTTCCTGTATTTCCACTGTTTTTTTCAGTAATTGAGAACGATATATTGGATTTATACAATTCATTCAATAGGCTAATTCTTTCCTTCGTATTTGTGACACCACGAGATTGATGCACTTTTTGATTGCGGGTTTTAAGCGCGGCACTTTGGGTAAGTCCGATGCCGTTATCATCCACAATAACAGACACTTTCCCTCTATTCAATTCAAACTTCAACAGTAACAACCCTTTGGTATCTCTGTAACGCAAACCATGCCAAATAGCATTTTCCAAATGCGGCTGAATCAACATATTGGGCACCAAAACCGTTTCGGAATCCAACGCATCGTCAACGACAATCTGATATTCAAATTTATCTTGAAATCGTAAATGTTCCAAATCCAGATACTTTTTCAACTGTTCAATTTCATTCCCTAAACTTATAAAATCCTTGTTGGAATTCTCCATCATATTCCGCATCAAATGAGAATAGGACGATAAATACTTATTGGCTTCCAGTTCTTTGTTTTGCGAAATAAACTGGTTCACACTATTCAAACTATTGAAAATAAAGTGAGGATTCATCTCTCTTCGCAAAGACTGCAAGGCAATTTCTTTATTTTTAGTTTTAATGGAATACAAAGCTTTCACAATAAATCCGAAAAACAATAAAAGCAACGCAATCGATCCCAACAACACATAGTTGAACGTATTTTTCTTCGAAATCAATTCATCTTTCAATGCTTTTTCTTTTTCCAACTGACGGATTTTCTCTTCGGTAACCTGATATGTTTTCTCATCAATCAATGTGCTGTCCTTCTGAATCAGCTGGTCGAAATTCTTGAAAAAATCTTCATACAAAGCCATACTTTCTCTGTCTTTCCCATTCGACTTATAGTATTGAAGTAATTGTTTCAGACTGCTTTTCACCTCATCGGTTTTACCATATTGCGAAGCCAAACCGTAAGCCTTCTTTAATGAAGTTACGGCTCTTTCCGGTTCTTTATTTTTAAAATAAATCGTACTTAGAGATTGTAGTTGTTTAATCTGTGTCTCAAAATCGTTTTGCTTTACCGCATCATCTAACAATTTCTGATTGATTGTAATGGCTTTATCAAACTGATTATCGGCAGCATAAACCTTAGCAATTTCATTTTTCAATTTCACAACTTCCTCCGGTTTGTCTTTGGAATAGGCAATTGCTTTTTCAAGGTTTTCAATGGCCGATTCTTTATCCTTGAGTTTCAAATCTACAGTGGCTTGCTGAACATAGGCATCGGCGACCTCTTCTTTTTTAGAACTTTCTTTTTCAAGAATATCAATATTTTTTCTAGAATAGGTTGCCTGTGCTGCCGGACTGTTACTGTTTCTTAAACGATCAGCGTCATTGGCATTAAGCTGGATATCTTTTTTTTGTTCGGCTGCTGAACCCGCCATCTCATAACTTTGAATTGCCGCATTCACTTTATTCTGAGATTCCTGAACTTTGGCCAAACTTCTGGCAACTCTGGTTTTATCATTACTCAAATTAAGTTTGGTATAACTTGCCAAAGCTTTTTTTAGATATTCTTCCGCTCGAACAAAATCTTCTTTTTCAGTAAAACCTTTTGCTAAAACTTCATAATTCTTGGCAATCTTCAATTCATCGTTAGAATCCAGAGATTCTTTCAAATCAGCTGCTGCTTTACTAATTTTTGCAGAAGATGCTTTCTTACTCCTGGCCTGAGGCACAATAGTATCCTGAGCCAGCATTTCACATTGAAATCCTAACATCAACATAACAGCCCAAAACATCCAACTTACCCGTTTCATCTTTATAAATATTTGACAATGTAAAGAAACTATTTTAAAAAATGCCATCAAAACGATTTCACCAAGTCAACTCCCGCTTTCACCCATTCTGCAAAAAACCTGCAATTTCTTGGGATAATTTTGACTCATAATCTTAAAACAAAATAATCATGAAAACATCTATTTTATTCTCTACTGCTTTGTTAGCTACTTCGATATCATTTGCCGCATGCAATACATCTACTGCAAAGCTACCCAAAACAATTACTACACAAGTAGCCGAAGAAAACACCAAAATTCAAGTGGCTCTTTTATTGGATACTTCCAACAGCATGGACGGACTAATCGAACAGGCCAAATCTCGCTTGTGGAATATTGTAAACACTTTGACCACTTTGAAATACAATGGAAAAACACCAGATATTGAAATTGGTTTATACGAATATGGTAACGATGGTCTTTCGGCTCGTTCCAATTACATCAGACAAGTAGCGCCATTAACAACCGATTTGGATTTAATTTCCGAGAAATTATTTTCATTAAGAACTAATGGCGGTTCCGAATACTGTGGCGCAGTAATCTCAGATGCCACAAGACAATTGTCTTGGGGTAGAGACAACAACAATATGAAACTCATTTACATTGCCGGAAACGAACCTTTCAACCAAGGTGGTGTGAATTACAAAGAGGCGATCAGCGATGCATTGCGCAACGATATTTATGTGAACACTATCTTCTGTGGTGATCAAATGGAAGGCATTCAAACGTTTTGGAGAGATGGTGCAGATGCGGGTAAAGGAAAATATTTCAATATCGACTCTAATCAGGCCGTGCAATACATTGTTACTCCATATGATGTTAGAATTTCCGAATGTAATGTTCGTATAAACGATACGTACATCAGCTATGGCAGTATGGGTTATGAAAAGAAAATGAATCAAGCAACCCAAGATGCTAATGCAAAAGGAGTTTCTTCTGCAAATTATGCCGAAAGAGCCGTGAGCAAATCCAAAGCAGCTTATAAAAATGACAGTTGGGATTTGGTGGACAGAGCGAAAAAAGACAAAGATGTCGTAGCCAAGTTGAAAAAAGAGGAATTACCTCAAGAATTACAAAACAAATCAAAAGAAGAAATTCAAGTGTATGTTGATAAAAAATCGAAAGAGCGTGAAGCACTTCAAAACGAAATCACTGAATTAGGTAAAAAACGTCAGGCTTACATTGATACAGAAATGAAGAAAACAAAATCTCAGGACGATTTAGGAAATGCGATCAATACTTCTATTATTGGCTTTGCCAAAACAAAAGGCTACACCGTAGAAAAATAAATGGTTGATGATTGCCGTGAACCTGCTAATTTCAATATAGGGCAAGAAATTACAGGTTTGCGGCTAATTTTTTTCCAACCTTTTAAATTAAATGATACTCTTATCAGTATAAAAACAATCATTATGAAACAGCTATTTTCTATTCTACTGGTTTTGGCTTCTGGTCTTGTAATGGCACAAAAACCTATTTTTACACAAGCCAAAATCAAAGCTGCAACGGTTTATTTTAATGCCGCCGAAATCACACAAACAACGAATGTAATACTTACCAGCGGAACCAGCGAAATTGTAATTAAGAACGTAGCCAACCAGCTGAATGAAAATTCGGTGCAGATTGGTGCTACGTCAAATATTACAGTGCTTTCAGTTCAGTTTACCAACGATTATATTTCCGAATATGATATCGATGAAAATTCGCCGGCAATCAAAAAAGTCAAAGACAGTATAGTGTTGGTTCAGAAGGAAATCAAACGTATCGTCAATACCAAAAACGCTGAACAAAAAACCATCGAATTATTGGATAAAAACCAACAAGTTTTTGGGCAGAATTCAGGTTTAAGCGTGACCGAATTAGCCAGAATGGTAGATTATTATAAATCCAAAAGAACCGAAATCAGCAATACCATTAATACATTGGAAGAAAAAGAAATCAAACTGAATGAACTGCTGGCTAAACTCAACAATAAACTGGAATTGGATACCAGTAAGGAAGAAAAACTGTCTTCGGGAAAATTGGTTTTGCAGGTTATGAATACTTCGGCTGGTACAGTTCCTTTAGAAATTTCATATCTGACGCAAAACGCAGGTTGGTCACCTTTTTATGATTTACGTGCTG
>DATEDY010000032.1:0-6256 GCA_035281405.1 Flavobacterium sp. | reverse complement strand
AAGAAAAAATGGTAAAACAAATGGACAAACGTTTATAATGTTCAAGCAGTTATTTTCTAAACTAACGATTATTGATAAGTACATATTGAGAAGGTATATCATGACCTTTGTCACTATGTTATTGTTGTTTATTCCTATTGGAATTACCGTCGATGTATCTGAGAAGATCAATCGAATTTTAGAAAATAAGGTACCTTTTCCTAAGGTTGCGGCTTATTATTTGGATTTTGTCATCTACTTTGCTAATTTATTATTCCCGATATTTCTCTTTTTATCCATTATTTGGTTTACTTCAAAGTTGGCCAATAATACTGAAATTGTTGCTATTTTAAGTTCGGGAATTTCATTTGGAAGATTCTTGAGACCTTATGTTATTGGAGCAACTATGGTATCTATTTTTGCTTTGCTGATGGGATTCTTCTTAGTGCCTAAAGCCAGTGAAGGATTCAATAATTTCAGGTATACCTATCTCAAAGGAGGAGGGCGAGCCGAGATGCGGCAAACCAGTGATGTTTACCGACAAATCAGCGATTCAGAATTTATTTATGCCAGTAACTTCAGTCAGGAAGCCAAAACGGCGTATAGTTTTGTTTATGAGAAGTTTGACAAGCAAAAGCTATTGTATAAGATAACAGCATCATCCATTATGTACAATCCCAAAACAAAGGATTATACTTTAATGAATTATGTGAAGCGTTCGGTAGGTGATTTGGATGACAAAATTGAGAGAGAGAACACCAAGACGATGAAGTTTAATTTTGAAATGGACGATTTGACGCCGGTTATTTACATTGCTGAAACACTGAATATGACCGAACTGAATAAGTTCATCGAGAAAGAAAAGCAAAGAGGTTCGTCGAATATCAATCGATATTTGGTAGTGAAATACCGTAAATACAGTATTCCGATTTCGGCTTTTATTTTAACCATTATAGCGGTATCGGTTTCCTCAATGAAGCGAAGAGGAGGAATGGGGATCAACTTGGCTATTGGTATTGCGGTTGCGTTTTCTTATGTTTTTTTAGATAAAATTTTTGGAACCATTGCAGAGAAATCTACATTTTCCCCGTTGTTGGGTGTGTGGATTCCTAATATCATTTTCGGAGTATTAGCCTATTACCTTCTTAAAAATGCCAAAAGATAAAGTATTAAATAGTTATTTACATCTCCATTTCATTGTTTTTGTTTGGGGTTTCACAGCGGTTTTAGGAGCGCTTATCACGTTAGATGCTTTACCGTTAGTTTGGTATCGAATGCTTTTTGCTTCCTTGTTTATCCTGATATATATTCTTTTTACCAAGATTTCGGTTAAACTCCCTTTAAAGACTATTTTGATTTTACTCTTTGCGGGGCTGATTATTGCGTTGCATTGGTATACTTTTTTTGAAGCTATTAAAGTGTCCAATGTTTCGGTAACATTAGCTTGTTTGTCAACAGGAGCTTTCTTTGCTTCTATTTTAGAGCCTATTTTTTTCAAAAGAAAGATAATAGGTTATGAAGTGTTCTTCGGTTTGATAGTCATAGCCGGATTGTATCTTATTTTTAAAGTAGAAGGGCAATATGTGCAAGGAATACTATTGGCGCTGACATCGGCTTTTTTATCGGCTACATTTTCTATGATCAATGGGAAATTTGCCCAAATGTATGATCCTACCGTTATTTCATTTTATGAGCTATTGGGGGGAGTATTGTTTTTCTCCATCTTTTTGTTGGTAGGAGGAAGTTTCAATGCCGCATTCTTCGAATTGTCCTGGAACGATTTGAAATGGCTTTTTGTGTTGAGTTCGTTTTGTACCGCTTATGCATTTATTGCTTCGGTAGATGTGATGAAGTATTTGAGTCCGTACACTGTAATGCTTACGATTAACTTAGAGCCTATTTACGGAATTATACTTGCATTGCTTGTTTTTGGAGAAAAAGAACAAATGAACAGTCAGTTTTACATTGGCGCTTTAATAATACTTTCTACGGTAATTTTGAACGGAGTTTTGAAAAATAAGCAAAAGGAAAAGGAGATGTAAATTGTTGACTATTAGCTGAATGCTTCTGTTTTGCAATAATATCCTAAAATATACTTTTAAACTCAACTAGAAATTTTATCTTTGTTCATTCATAATTAGACACAAAAAATAAAAATCTCATGGAATATTTGGATTTTGAATTACCAATTAAGGAACTAGAAGAACAATTGGAAAAATGTCAGGTTATAGGTCAGGAATCAGATGTTGATGTAACTGCGACCTGTGATCAAATCACTAAAAAATTAGAAGAAACCAAGAAAGATATATACGCGAACATGAGTGCATGGCAACGCGTTCAAATGTCAAGACATCCTAACAGACCTTATACTTTAGAGCATATTGCGAGTTTAACAGACAATACCTTCTTGGAGTTGTTTGGTGACAGAGGTGTTAAAGACGATAAAGCGATGGTGGGTGGTTTAGGCCGAATTGGCGGACAATCGTTCATGATTATCGGTCAGCAAAAAGGAATCAATACTAAAATGCGTCAATTGCGTAATTTCGGTATGGCGAATCCGGAAGGTTACCGTAAGGCTTTGCGTTTGATGAAAATGGCTGAGAAGTTCAATATTCCTGTATTGACTTTAGTAGATACTCCGGGAGCTTACCCAGGACTTGAAGCAGAAGAAAGAGGACAAGGAGAAGCTATTGCACGTAATATTTTAGAGATGATTCGTTTGAAAGTGCCTATTATTACCGTTATTATTGGTGAAGGTGCTTCGGGAGGAGCTTTAGGAATTGGTGTTGGAGATAGAGTATTAATGTTGGAAAATACATGGTATTCGGTAATTTCACCTGAATCTTGTTCTTCTATCTTATGGAGAAGCTGGGAATACAAAGAGCAAGCAGCGGAAGCTTTAAAATTGACCCCTGTCGATATGAAAGAGCATAAACTGATTGATGATATTGTACCGGAACCACTTGGAGGAATTCACAGAGACAAAGAAACCGGTTTTGCAACTGTACAAGAATATGTTTTAAAAGGGTTTAATGAGTTAAAAGACTTATCAACAGCTGATTTGATTTCACAAAGAATGGACAAATACAGTAAGATGGGGCAGTTCAACGAATAAAATTCTTACAAAATTATAATCAATCCGAAGCCCTATGGTTTCGGATTTTTTTTATGTTATCAACAGAAAAATTTAGTTTTCAACAAAAACTTGTTCACACATTTAAGAACGTCTTTTAGCCCATTATAGGAAGAGAAGGCGTATTTTTGTACCATGGAAAATTTCAAGAATGTTAACCCTGTAAAAGTTGATAAAACCACTATTATCAACTTAGAGAAAGGAAAGTTACCACCACAGGCTCTCGACTTGGAGGAAGCGGTGTTGGGCGCTATGATGATTGACAAAAAAGGGGTCGATGAAGTAATTGATATTTTGCAGCCAGATGCTTTTTATAAGGATGCACATAAATATATCTTTGAAGCAATCGTAACCTTATTTAATGATTCACAGCCTATTGACTTATTAACAGTTTCCGCCCAATTAAAGAAAATGGCGAAACTGGATTTAGCTGGAGGCGATTTTTATCTGATTCAGCTTACACAGAAGATATCCTCTTCTGCACACATTGAATTCCACTCGAGGATTATTCTTCAAAAGCACATTCAGCGCAGTTTAATCAAAATTTCTTCCGAAATCATTGAAGATTCCTATGATGAGTCTACCGATGTATTCGATTTGCTGGACAAAGCCGAATCCAAGCTGTATGAAGTGACCCAAGGAAATATCAAGCGTAGTTCAGAAACAGCACAAAGTTTGGTAATCCAGGCGAAGAAGCGAATTGAGCAAATTGCAGGAAAAGAAGGATTGAGTGGAGTAGCGACCGGTTTTCATGCTTTGGATAAAGTAACTTCAGGTTGGCAGCCATCCGATTTAATTATTATTGCTGCCCGTCCGGGTATGGGTAAGACGGCATTCGTATTATCGATGGCGCGTAACATTGCCATTCAATTTAATCATGCAGTAGCGGTTTTCTCTTTAGAGATGGCATCGGTACAGTTGATTACCCGTTTGATATCTTCAGAAACCGGATTGTCTTCAGAAAAGTTAAGAACCGGTAAATTAGAAAAACACGAATGGGAACAGTTGTCTGTAAAGGTTCGTGATTTAGAAAAAGCACCTTTGTTTATTGATGATACCCCTTCGTTATCGATTTTCGATTTACGTGCCAAAGCGCGTCGTTTGAAATCGCAGCATGATATTAAGATGATTATTGTCGACTACCTTCAGTTGATGACAGCAGGTGGTGGTGGAAAAGGTGGCGGAAACCGTGAGCAGGAGATTTCAACCATTTCCCGAAATTTGAAAGCATTAGCAAAAGAATTGGATGTTCCCGTGATTGCACTTTCGCAGTTATCACGTGCCGTGGAAACCCGTGGATCGAGTAAGAGACCATTATTATCCGACTTACGTGAATCCGGTGCAATTGAGCAGGATGCCGATATTGTATCGTTCATTTATCGTCCGGAATATTATAAAATTGATGAATGGGATGACGATGAGCGTTCTCCAACCCAAGGTCAGGCGGAATTTATCATTGCAAAACACCGTAATGGTAGTTTGGAAAACATCCGACTGAAGTTCTTAGGACATTTAGGTAAGTTTGATAATTTAGATGAATTTGGATCTGTATTTGATGACCTTCCTTCTAAAATGAATCTGGATGATTCGAATCCGTTCATCACACCAAATCTTCCATCCCCAAATGAGGCATTCGGAAGTAACATGAATAGTTTTGATGACGATAGTGATGTTCCTTTTTAAAACAATAAAAAAGCTGTTCCTAAAAGAACAGCTTTTTTATTTTGTTTGACCTGCACGAATTATTCATCAATATATCAAACTATTGGAATTCTTCTTTTAATTCGCTTTAGATATGAGTTTTAGTATTGAAAGTCTCTAAAATAGTAGTTAAAAAGAATATTGTTGAATAGATAATTAAAATTGTATTTTAGTGAAAAAATTACGTTTCCTATGAATTCAATTAACCAGTAAATGAATACTACTTTATCAATTATTATTCCTGTCTATAATGAGGAAAAAACAATTATAAAAATTCTAGAGAAAATTGAACTTGTTGTTTTGGAACAAGGGATTGAAAAAGAAATTATTGTTGTTAATGATTGTTCTTCGGATACATCTGAGATTTTAATTCAAAACTACTTCAAACAAAAAGAGCATCTGAACCTTAAATACTTTTCCAATGTAAAGAATTTGGGAAAAGGAGCTTCACTTCATAAAGGAATTGATGAAGCTACGGGTAACTATATTGTAATCCAAGATGCAGATTTAGAATACGATCCAAAAGAGTATAATATCCTTCTTCAACCATTGTTAGATGGATTTGCAGATGTTGTTTATGGTTCAAGATTTATGGGTAGCAAACCACACCGCATTTTGTTTTTTTGGCATACTATAGGAAATAAGTTTCTAACTTTTTTTTCCAACATGATGACCAATTTAAACCTAACAGATATGGAAACGTGTTATAAAATGTTTACCGCTGATGTTTTGAAATCTGTACAATTAAAAGAAAAGCGGTTTGGATTCGAACCGGAAGTGACTGCTAAAATTGCCAGAATTCCAAATATTCGAATTTATGAAGTGGGTATATCTTATTATGGCAGAACATACAATGAGGACAAAAAAATTACATGGAAAGATGGATTTCACGCTATATTTTGTATCATTAAATATGGGCTTCTAAAATTATAGTGACACTATTTTTATACATTCTCTCGTCTTAAAATAATATAATATGACTAATAAAAAGAAAACAAATTCGAAAGTAACTTCTGAGGTAAAAGAAAAACCAAAATCCTATTCGTGGATGTTATGGACAGTTGGAATAGTTTCCTTTGCTTTATATGCTAATACTTTGGCTCATGGTTTTGTTTTAGATGATGTAGCTGTAATTCAGGAAAATAAATTTGTAAAAAATGGTATTCTTGGAATCAAAGATATTTTTACTACTTTTTATTGGCAGGGATATTGGAACTCAAATAGTGGTTTGTACAGGCCAATGTCATTGGTCTTTTTTGCAGTTGAATGGCAATTGATGCCCAATTCACCTTTTATTCATCATTTTAGCAATGTAGTGTTTTATGTTTTGAATAATATATTGTTGTTCATAGTACTAAGACACTTTTTTAAAAATTATACTTATTGGATAGCATTTATCATCGTAATCCTTTTTGCTGTTCACCCAATACATACTGAAGTTGT
>DATEDY010000031.1:0-23308 GCA_035281405.1 Flavobacterium sp. | reverse complement strand
AGCAACTATATTCCAACCGAATTTTTCTCGTTTGAGTTCAAAATTCCGGTTAACGATACTATCAGTTTGTTTGGTTACGGTGAAAAATTTGTTTTTTTCTCTGGTAGTGTAATCAAATCCCGTGGTCCTCCTTCTGTTATTGTTTAAAATCAAATTTTGATGGATTTCTATATATAGATTTTCCGCACTTTTAATTAAACAATAATCATTTTAAATCAATGAAATCATTTTTTATATCCCTATTCATAGGGTTTTCGCTGTTTGTAAATGCGCAAAGCAGCTTGTCTGGAACTGTTTCAGATGAAAATAAAAATCCGCTTAAGAATACTACAGTGGCAATCCCTGAATTGCATAAGGAAACCAAAACCAATGACGAAGGAAAATACCAATTCAGGAATTTACCTTCGGGAAGTTTTACGATTGTCTTTTCTCATATTGAATTTGATACTAATACTTCTACCATTCAATTGAAAGGAGATGACACTAACTATGATGTTGTCTTAACAGAAGAGCATACGCACCATATTGATGAGGTGATTGTGTCTACTGTTTTTAACAAAATGCAGTCACAAAATGTGATGAAAGTAGAAAATCAAAAAATTAAACACTTAAAACAAAAAGGAGCAGCCACTTTGGTGGAAGGTTTGGCTACAATTCCCGGAGTCTCTAATATTTCTACAGGAACATCAATTGGAAAGCCTGTTATTCGTGGATTGAGCGGGAATAGGGTTTTGATTTATACGCAAGGTGTCCGATTGGAAAATCAGCAATTTGGAGAAGAACACGGATTAGGATTAAACGACAACGGTATTGAAAGTGTTGAGGTTATCAAAGGTCCAGCCTCTTTATTATATGGTTCAGATGCTTTGGGTGGTGTATTGTATTTTAATCCTGAAAAATTCGCTAATCCGAATTCCTATTTGGCAGATATCAGTCAGAAGTATTTCAGTAATACACAAGGCAGTAGTACTAGCTTTGGGTTGAAAACATCTAGTGAAAATTGGAAGTTTTTAGCGAGAGGTAGTTATAACACACATATCGATTATCAAATGCCGAATAAAAACAGAGTAACCAATACTCGTTTTGATGAAACCGATTTTAAAACAGGTATCAGTTATAGTAACTCAAAATTTTCTTCAACTTTTCGCTATAATTTGAATTTATTGTCTTTGGGTTTGCCAGAAGAAATCGGTGAAAATACAACAGTCAGAAACCCGGATTATCCTCGTCAAGGTGTATTTAGTCAAATTGCGAGCTTACACAATAAAATCTTCTTTAAAAATTCTAAATTGAACCTTGATTTTGGTTACATAGCTAACGATAGAAAAGAATTCGAAGATAGTTTGAATCCTATTCTCGATATGGATTTACAGACTTTCAATTTTGATGCTAAATACGAATTTCCAAAAATCGGAAAGTTTGAAACTATTTTTGGTGTGCAGGGAATGACTCAAACGAACACGAATTTTGGAGAAGAAATGTTGATTCCAAATGCCAAAACCAACGATATTGGGGCCTTGATGACTACTAACTATACTTGGAAAAAGAATGTGCTTCAGGCAGGTGTTCGTTTTGATAACAGAAATATTACTACCGAGAATCATGGTTTAGTTGGAGAGGAAGGTTACTTTGAAGCTATTGATAAAAATTTCAATAGTTTTAATGCTTCTTTGGGTTATAAGACTTCTATTACCGATAATTTAACTGTGCGCTTAAATATTGCTTCTGGATTTAGAGCGCCAAACTTAGCTGAATTGACTTCAAACGGTGTTCATGAAGGTAGTAATCGTTATGAAATTGGAAATGCCAATCTTAAAAATGAGCAAAATATTCAAACTGATTTGAATTTTGAATACGGAAATAAGCACTTTGAATTTTTTGTGAACGGATTTTACAATAGAATTAACAACTATATTTTTATTGCACCTAATGGTAATGTAATAGATGGTAATGATGTGTATGACTATGTTCAGGCCGATGCTGATTTGTATGGTGGCGAGGCTGGAATTCACCTTCATCCGCATCCTGTGGATTGGTTGCATATAACCAGTAGTTTTGAAACCGTGACAGGAAAGAAGCAAAATGGTGACTATTTGCCGCTTATACCAGCGAATAAGTTGAGTAATACAATTAAAACTGATTTTAATCTGAATTGGCTTAAGTCTGGATATGTATCGTTGAATTTGGATACTTTTTTTGCTCAAAATAATGTCGGAATGTTTGAAACGGAAACGTCTGACTATAGTTTGTTGAATTTCGGATTAGGAGGAATAATCAACTTAAATAAATTTAAATGTGAATTGAATTTTAGTGGTAATAATATATTGAACAGGGAATATGTTTCTCATTTGTCCCGATTAAAAGCTGATGGTATTCCGAACATAGGTAGAAATTTTATTATGGGTATGAGTTTTAATTTATAACAAAAAACAAGAAATTTGTTATTAAGTAAATTGTTTCATTTGAAAACGTATTTTTGTGCTAAACCAAATTTAACAATGAAAAAACTAGTTACATCATTAGCAATTGTTATGGCAATTTCAGCTAATGCACAATCAAAAAAGAATTCAAAAGGAATGAAATACCCCGTAACGAAGAAAGTGGAACATGCTGATACTTATTTTGGGAAATCTGTAAATGATCCTTACCGTTGGTTGGAAGATGATCGTTCTCCTGAAACAGAAACTTGGGTAAAAGAACAAAATAAAGTTACTTACAATTATTTAGACCAAATTTCTTACCGTAACGCGTTGAAAACCCGTTTGGAGAAAATGTGGAATTATGAGAAAATAGGTTCTCCTTTTACAGAAGGAGATTATACTTATTTTTATAAGAATAACGGATTACAAAATCAATCGGTTTTGTATCGTAAAGATAAATCCGGAAACGAAGAAATTTTTCTGGATCCGAATACTTTTTCAAAAGACGGAACGACATCTTTAGCAGGAATTAATTTCTCAAAAGACGGAAGTAAAGCTGCTTATCAAGTTTCAATTGGAGGCTCTGATTGGCGTGAAGTAATTATTATTGATGTAAAATCAAAGGAAGTTATTGAAAATAAATTGGTTGATGTGAAGTTCAGTGGAATTTCTTGGTATAAAAATGACGGATTTTATTACTCCAGTTATGATAAACCCAACGGAAGCGAGCTTTCTGCTAAAACGGATCAGCATAAACTGTATTATCACAAAATTGGAACATCGCAAAAAGAAGATAAAGTGATTTTCGGTTTGGATCAAAAGCGCCGTTATGTAGGTGGTGGAGTTACTGAAGATGATCGTTATTTAGTGATTTCTGCTTCTAATTCAACTTCGGGTAATGAATTGTATATTAAAGATTTATATTCTGCAGATAGTCCAATTGTTACTATCATGAGTAATTTCGATTCTGATAATGATGTTATTGAAAATGTAGGTAGTAAACTGTTTATTTATACAAATTTCAATGCACCAAATAAAAGAATTGTTACTGTTGATGTCGCTATGCCAACACCAGATAATTGGAAAGATTTAATCACAGAAACTGAAAATGTTTTGTCTCCTACAACAGGTAGTGGTTATATTTTTGCTAATTATATGAAGGATGCTGTTTCGTTAGTGAAGCAATTCGATTATAACGGAAACTTAGTTCGTACCATCGAATTACCTGGTGTGGGAAGTGCTGGTGGATTTTATGGTAAGCTTAATGATGACGTTTTGTATTATTTCTTCTCCAATTATTACACTCCGGGAAGTATTTATTCTTTGGATCCTAAAACTGGAATATCTAAAGTATATCAAAAACCGAAAGTTGATTTCAATTCGGATGAATACGAATCAAAACAGATATTTTATACTTCTAAAGACGGAACTAAAATTCCTATGATTATTACTTATAAAAAGGGAATCAAACTTAATGGAAAGAATCCAACCATTCTTTATGGTTATGGAGGCTTTAATGTAAGTTTAACACCAAGTTTCAGTATTTCTACAGCACTTTGGTTGGAAAATGGAGGTGTATTTGCAGTACCAAATTTAAGAGGTGGTGGTGAATACGGAAAAAAATGGCATGATGCCGGTACTAAAATGCAGAAGCAAAATGTTTTTGACGACTTTATAGCTGCTGCCGAATATTTGATTAACAGTGAGTATACTTCACGAGATTTTCTAGCAGTCAGAGGTGGTTCTAATGGTGGACTGTTAGTTGGTGCTGTAATGACGCAACGTCCTGATTTGATGAAGGTAGCTTTACCGGCAGTAGGAGTTTTGGATATGTTACGTTATCATACCTTTACAGCTGGTGCAGGTTGGGCTTATGATTATGGAACTTCTGAAGAATCTGAGGAGATGTTCGAATATATTAAAAAATATTCACCGGTACATAATGTAAAAAGTGGTGAACAATATCCAGCGACAATGGTAACTACAGGAGATCATGATGATCGTGTGGTTCCAGCACACAGTTTTAAATTTGCAGCTGAATTACAGGAAAAACAATCTGGAGCTAATCCAATGTTAATCCGTATTGATATCAATGCCGGTCATGGCGCAGGAAAATCGGTAGCGGCTACCATTCAGGAGAATGTAGATATTCAGGCGTTTACTTTGTTTAATATGGGGGTTAAAAAGCTACCAGTTAAAATATAAACTACAAAAAAAAATAGAGTAAAAAAAAGACTAAGCATTGCTTAGTCTTTTTTTTTTATACTTATTGTTTCGGATTAAATTCCGTCGACTAATTTTCCTAATCCTCCTAAAACACCACCTTCTTCTTTAGTACTGTTAAAACCACCTGCTGAAATAATTTTACCAGCCAATCTGCTAAATGGTAGCGATTGGATGTAAACTATTCCCGGACCACGAAGTGTGGCATAGAATAAACCTTCTCCTCCGAAGATTGAATTTTTGATTCCTCCAATGAATTCGATATCGTAATCAACATCTTTTGTAAATCCAACAATACACCCGGTATCTACTTTTAAAACTTCGCCAGCTTGTAATTCCTTGCGAGCCAATGTACCTCCAGAGTGAACAAATGCCATTCCGTCTCCTTCAATTTTTTGCATGATGAAACCTTCACCGCCAAAAAGCCCACGGCCTAATTTTTTAGAAAACTCAATGCCTACAGAAACGCCTTTGGCAGCACATAAGAAAGAGTCTTTTTGGCAAATGAATTTTCCTTGATACTGAGTTAAATCGATAGCGACAATTTTTCCAGGATACGGAGAAGCAAACGATACTTTTCTTTTTCCCGAATCTTGGTTCATATAAGCGGTCATAAATAAACTTTCGCCAGTAAGCATTCTTTTACCGGCACTTAAAAGTTTACCCATGATACCTGTTTGTTGTCCGGATCCATCACCGAAAATTGTTTCCATTTTGATGCCGTTGTCCATCATCATAAAGCTTCCTGCTTCGGCTACTACAACTTCTTGTGGATCCAATTCTATTTCAACATATTGCATTTCTTCACCATAAATATGGTAATCAATTTCGTGAGCTTGCATAATTTCTTTAGTTTTTCAATTATATTAATTAGACAAATAATACGAAGAAATGTTACATGAAAACAAATAAAAAGTGCTTCCTAAATTGAGAAGCACTTTAAATTGAAGTGGTAGTCTGAATTATTTTTTGATCATTTTTTTAGTTCCAATTTTACCTTCGGCAGTTTGGATTGTTAGGAGATAAATACCTGATGGAAGTTCAGAGATGTCGGCCCATACAGAAGAGAATGAACTTACCTTTTGCCCCAACAATGAATAGATTTCTATTTTTTCAATACTTTCTAAACTATTGATGGTAATATGGTTGTTTGCTGGATTTGGAAAAATAGTGAAAGCATCATATGTATCAAAGTTGTCATTACTCAATGTGGCATCATATTCAAAGGCGCCCAAGTCAACAGTTGTATTTACAATACGTGGATTTCCATTTAAATCAAGATTTAACCCAGATGGGATATGATTGTTATTACCCGCATCGATAGCTGGTGAACCTGAATTTAATGTGTAGTCAGTTTTTAAATCAGGATTACTGTTTATACCGCTAATTTGTCCACCTTGCGAGATAGTATTCTGTAAAGACGGTCCACCCAAAGTTCCGTTGATTGAAAAAGGAGTTGTAGATCCGTTACCGTAAATAATACTATTTTTAAAGCGGGTATTGGATCCATTGTCCGTACGTATTGTATTTCCGGATACTCCAGTATTATTCGAAAATGTAGAATTGATTACATCGACATTGATACCGTTTTGATTTCCACCATTAGTAGTACTGGCACTAAGATATAAGCAAGATGAACCAGATGCTGATGTATTGTTGTAAAAAAGACAGTTTTTAATTTCGCTGTTACCAAACCAAGAATAACCATTGGCACCGGCAATAAGGATTTGTGCATTGGTTGCCGAATGATTATCACGAATGATACATGATTCAAGATTAGCATTGAAAATTTGATTGTTTACACCTCCAGCAAAATATCCCGACAATACTGCAGTATCTGAGCCAGTATTTTTTTCTAGAATACAATTTTGAAGTGTAATTACGGCATTGTCATTGGCTGCAAAGGTATTGATATAAACTGCTCCACCACGCGTGTGATAGTATTGTGCTGATGCTGTGCCACCAGTTAATGTTGGTCCGTTGGCATTTCCACCAGTAATGGTAAATCCATCAACATTTATATCACGAATGTTTCCTCTAACAGTAATTACATGATAGGCATTATCTTGTCTGGTAGATTCTGTTGCTATGGTATTTGTATTGTCGTTTCCGTTTAAATCACCAGTTAAAATAGTGGTGTTTGTTTTCGGATTTCTTTGGTTTAATTGAGTTTCAGTTCCGATGAATCCGCCATATAATTTTGTAGAATTTTTCATCAGAAATGTTGAGGTTCTGGCGGTTCCCGATGGTTTGTAAGTTCCTGCAGCTACCCAGATTTCATTAGCTGAAGTAGAGGCATTGATTGCGGTATCAAGACTGGTATAGGCATCGGCCCAACTTGTACCGTTGTTCGCACCTGTTGCATTCGCATTAACATAGATTTTAATTCTAGGTTTGTCTTCATTAAAAAGCAAGTCTATTTCTGGAATGGTTAAAGTTCGTTCATAGTATCGGATTTGATCAATTGCATCCTGATAATTTAGAAAATTTGTATCATGACTTTTTCCGATTAACAATGGTTTGTTAGCAGTAATTGCTCTAACCGAATAAGTGTCTGATGCTAATCCTGAAGCGTAGTTTGTCTCTGCATCTGCCCCTACAAAAGCATTGTCTATATACATTGAATAGGTATAGGTTAAGGTGTATTGGACCAAACTTCCTGCGTATTGCCCTGAACTTGTTGAACTTAACTGGCATACTACATGATGCCATTGCCCGTCATTAATGGTTTGACTTATGACTTCCTGTACACCGCTTGCACCACTTGTTGATTGAAAATTCCAACTATACTGACCATTAAAATAGATTTTACCATCTTTTAAAGCTATAGAGAAACCAGCTGGATTGGTAGCAGTATTGTGTTGGTCTAAAATGAGACGTTTCGGACTCTCATTAGTCGTAGTTTTTACCCAGAAGCTTACAGCAAAATTGTTTACACTTGAGGCATTGGTTCCACCGGCGCTGAAAGAATCTCCGTTTAAATCGATAGCTTTATTGACCTCTCCGTTTCGGTCAATGCTGTTTGTTCTGGCATTCCCTGTTGGAACAAGTAATGTAGTTCCTGAGTATAGTGCCGGATTTACATCGCTTGTTAAAGCACCGTTAGTAAATTTATAATCTTTGATTAAAGAGTTTGTGGGGATTTGTGCAATTGCTTCCACAGCACACAATACAATGGAAAAAAAGAGTAATTGTAGTCTCATAGCCGTTTGATTTAATATTCAAAAACAAAGATCAATCGGGTGAGAGACTTAATATTCAGTTTTTTTCTGAACTGGTTCTTTTTTTTGCTGAAATGTAATTTAAAACAGTTCCTGTATCATTTGCAGGAATTCTTCTTTTTTTTCTTTTGCTATTGGAATAGTCTTATTGTTTTCCATGATGATATGAAAACCGTCTTTTTTGGAAAGCTCTTTCATATACCTCAAATTGACTAAGTAGGAACGGTGAGGTTTATAGAAAATTAATTTTTCCGCAAGTTGATCAGCGAAATGTTTAAGAGGTTTACAAATCAATTGTGACTCATTGTTTTTCATGTAGACTTTAGTGTACATCCCGTCTGCTTCAAATAAAATGATATCGTCGTGGGCTACAAAAAGAATCCCTTTGGGAACTTCAAGAACAATTTTATTTAAGGATAGCTGCTGGAATGCTTTTCGAAGATTTTCAAGTTTATCATTAATGTTCGATTTTTGGATATTTTCCTTAGCTTTCTCTACCGCATTTTTTAGTTCAGAAATATCAACTGGTTTTAAAATATAGTCTACAGCAGCAAGTTTGAAAGCCTGAATAGCGTAGTCATTATATGCAGTAATGAAAATAATCTGAAAATCAATCTCATTAGTTTCAAAGAAGTCCATAATCTCCAAACCGGAATGATTTGGCATTTCGATATCCAGAAAAACAATTTCCGGATGATGTTCTTTTATTAGTGCAACACCTTCCATTAAATCGGATGCCTCAAATTGAGAAACTATTTCGGGAAAGTTTTCTGAAATAATAGTACTGATAAGACGTCTGGCCTTGTTTTCATCGTCAATAATGATAACCTTCATGGATTGTGTTTTAATGCAAATTTTAGTATTAAATCTGAAAATGGAATTAAATTCTTTCTGAAACAATCAAAGTTTTTGCTGAAATTTTTCAGAAGGGAATTAAAATAGTGACTTTCGTACCATTCGGAACAAAATCCTGATCATGTAAATCTTCTATGGTAACACTGGTTTTCTTTGTTCTTGTTTTGTTGATTAATTCAACTCGTTTTTGATTTGCATTAGTAGCAAATGATTTATGAAGATACGCTTTTTTACCATTCATTTCAGCTGATGCTTTTCGCCCTATTCCGTTATCAGTCACCGTACAAATTAGTGCATCATTTTGTGGATTCATGCGAAAATGGACTTCTAGTTTTCTATCCTCTTTTTTATGCAATAATCCGTGTTTTAAAGCATTTTCAATATAAGGTTGAATGAAAAGTGAAGGGACTTTTATAGATTGCGTATCTAATGTTTTGTCGACAATGATGGTGTAATCTAAAGTGTCTTCGAAGCGGTCTTTTTCCAGTTCCAAATACAATCGCATTGCTTTGAGTTCTTCTTCTAATGGCACTTCACTTTCTTTGCTGTGTTCAAGATAAATGCGCATCAATCGTGAGAATTTGACCAAAAAAGTACTGGCGGTTTCTTTCTCACTGGTTAAAATATATTCTTGTATGGAATTCAAAGCATTAAATATGAAATGCGGATTCATTTGTGAACGCAAATTCTCAAGTTGTGAAAAAATAAGTTCTTTATCAGTTTCCGCTTTCTCAATCATCACTTTTTTTTCGGTCTCAACCCTTAGGAGGCGACTTCTGAAATAAAACCAAACCAAAAAAACTACGGTCAGTGAAAGAAAGGTGTAAAACCACCATTTTTGCCAAAAAGGCGCATCAATTGAAAAAGTAACTGAAATGGGTTTTGAATGGATTCTGTTTTGGTTTTCAGCTTTTACCTCAAAAATAAAATTTCCTGAAGGCAAGCTAGAATAGCGCACAAAATCAATTCCTTTTTCTAAAGGTCGCCATTCGTTATTAAATCCGGTAAGACGATAATGGTAAGTAACACTTTCGGAAGTCTGAAAACCATTACTGTTAAAACTGATTTTAATGGCGTTTTTATCGTAGCTGAGTTTGTAATCATTCTGCAATGCAGTGTTTTTGTCCTGAATAGTTATTCCGGTAAAATAAATTTCGGGCTTTTGTAAGGTTTTAAAACTTTTGTTTTTTTCTAAAGTAAAAATCCCTTTATTTGAAGAAAGGTATACTTGATTTTCAATGATTTCTATATCTGAAATGCTGTAACTTTCGAGTCCGTCATTTTTAGTGATGTTCATGAATGAACCTGTTTTAACATCAAAAACCTGAACTCCTCCTTGGGTGGTAATCCAAAGTTGATCGCCATCACTTTTAAGTTTTCCGGTTTCATTGGAAAGCAATCCTTTTTTTTCGGTAAGATTGTAAATTACCTTCTTGTCTTTTATTCCCAGAATTCCATCTTTAAAAGTAGAAACCCAGATTGTACCATCGTTAGTTTCTGCTATACTTATGGCAAAAATAGGTTGGTTTTTATGTCGGATAATAGTTGGTTTATAATCCGCATCAAATTGCATCAGATCATCTACAAAACCAACATAATTGGTGTTACTTTTTATACTGTAAAAACAGGTATAGGCTCTTTTTTTACGTAAATCTTTAAGTGTTGGAATTATCGTTTCATTTGAGAAAGCGGGGGGTGTAAGAGTATTGGAAAAGCTTGAGTTTCTACTTTTTGTGAAAGGATTTTCCATAACATTGGCCCTGTCATAGCTGGCATTCAAAATAGTATTGTTTTGAGCTACTACCATTGCCTTTGAAGCCGTTAAAAAAGGTAATTTGTAAATTTTACCTTCATTTAGATTCCATATGTAGGATTGGTTTTCCTGACTTATGAATAATGAGTTGAAATTTTGATTGTATAGTATTTGCCAGATTTTGGATCTGCTTTCTAGTTGGAAGATTGTGCTTTTATATGTTTTTGTATTAACTATGCCTATTATTCCCTCTGGTGTTCCAAATGCGATATTGTCATCACCAATAACACTCATTGTACTCACGTTTTTGGTAATGTCAGGGAGTTGTATTTTTTGAATATATATGTTGGGCATTATGAAAACACCGTTTCTTAATGTGCTGAACCAGAAATTGTTGTTCCTGTCTTTTATTACTTTTGTGATGTATTCGTTAGGTAAATATGTGCTTTTATATGTGATTTTCTTTCCTTCCTGGCTGCATACAATTACTCCTTGATTAGTACAAAACCAAAGTAAATGATTCTCTTTTAATATCCTAACAATGGATTTATCACTTAATTGTGACGGTACTTCTATGGTGGAAAATGATTTGTCTTCTCGCTCTTTTGCGAAAAAGTGTTGTTTTCCATCATAAAAACCTGTAAACAACAGTGTGTTGCCTAGGTCGCAAAAAGCATTGTTTTTTGGCTCAATTTCCTTCTTGGTAAAAGTAAATTGTGATTCAATTTGATTGTTATTAAAACTTTTGATTTGATTGGTTAATGAAAAATATAATTGACCTTTGTATTCAAACGGATTCCTGTAATATGGAGAATTTGAAAATTTGTCTTTGATTAATTCCCTTTTTTTGGTTTGTGTATTAATCTTGAAAATACCTTTTTCAGAGAATGCGAAGAGTTCTTTATTTTTAACTATAAATTCAGGAAGTTGACCTCTTAATTCGTTTTTTAAGTCGGTAAACAATACTAATTTTTCATTTTTTACATAAAAGAACTGACCTGAAATATTATTACACCAGATGGTACCTGTTGCATCTTCATATAAACCGAATACGGATAAGCCTCTTTTTTGTGGGTGGATAAAATTAACAAAAGATTTTCCGTTGTAGCGATACAAACCTTTGTCGGCTGCTAACCAGATAAAACCCTTTTTATCTTCTAAAATATCATAAAACTCAATATCAGGTAAGCCATCTTTTTCAGTTAATTGAATGGTAACCGGCTGCTGTGCAAATAGTTGTTTTGCAAACAGAAAAAGTAAAATATGAAATAATCTGGCCTTCAAAAAGTTGTTTTAAAGAATAAAAATAACCTTTTGTGACTACAATTCTATGTTTTTCTTTTTAAAAATTTCGTTTTTTTTCTAAAAATGAAGAAATATTATTTTTAATGTTAACCGTGAATGGTGCCTGATTTTCCGTAGTTAGTGATTAACTCGCCTTCAAACTCAATCCATTCTTTCCAGCGTTTATTTACTTCATCTACATTACCGTACTTTCTGGCAAAGTTTAAAAAAGTGGTGTAATGACCTGCTTCGCTAATCATTAAATCGCGGTAAAATTTAGCTAATTTTTCGTCGTTGATGTTTTCAGAAAGTACTTTAAAACGCTCACAACTTCTAGCCTCAATCATAGCAGAAAATAATAAACGATCAATCAATGATTGTTCACGACTTCCGTCTTTTTTCATGAATTTGGCCAATTGGTTCACATAGTCATCTTTTCGTTCTCTGGTGAATTCTAGTTTGCGCTCTTTTATGATGTCATGAACCATTTGAAAATGTTCCATTTCTTCGCGGGCAATAATAATTAGTTCGGTAACCAATTCTTCTTTTTCAGAATTATTGATTATCATAGTAATAGCATTGGTTGCTGCTTTTTGTTCACACCAAGCGTGGTCTGACAAAATTTCGGAAATATTGCTTTCTACGATGTTAGCCCACCTTGGGTCCGTTTTTAATTTTAATCCCAGCATTTTTTAAAAATAAGAATGCAAAATTACATTTTTTGGCATTGATTATTACAGATAAAAGTGGGTATTTTGTATAAAATATTCAATTTGAAAAAGAAGCATCTTTTAGTTATTGGTTTAGTTTGGCCAGAACCCACTTCTTCTGCAGCTGGAACAAGGATTTTGCAGTTAATCGATTTATTTATCGGTCAAGGTTTTGATGTCGTATTTGCATCGGCAGCACAGGAAAGTGAATTTTCATTTGATTTGACTTCTAAAGGAATTCGGAAGGAAAATATAGCGCTTAATTCTTCCAGTTTTGATGCATTTGTGAAAGAGTTGAATCCCGACATTGTGCTTTTTGATCGTTACATTTCCGAAGAGCAGTTTGGATGGCGAGTAGTAGAAAATTGTCCAAATGCGATCAGGGTTTTGGATACGGAAGATTTGCACTGTCTTCGATTGGAAAGACAAAATGCTGTAAAAAAAGAGAATGGCTTTGCAATCGAAAACCTTTTGGATTCAGACATTGCAAAACGTGAAATTGCCAGTATTTACAGATGTGATTTGACATTGATGATTTCTGAATTTGAAATGAATATTCTGACGAAAACGTTCAAAATAGATGTGGGATTATTGCATTACCTTCCTATGTTTTATGAGTCAAATTCTGAATATGAATTGTTGCCATTTGAAAAAAGAAGTGATTTTGTTTTTATCGGAAACTTTATTCATGAACCGAATTGGGATGCTGTTTTACAGTTAAAAACTAAAATTTGGCCTTTGATTAAGAAGCAATTGCCTCATGCCAAGCTTTTTATTTATGGAGCTTATCCAAGTCAGAAAGTATTACAGCTACACAATGAAAAAGAAGGTTTTCAGATTATGGGTCGTGCAGAAAGCGCTCAGGAAGTAATTGGTAATGCAAGGATAATGCTTGCGCCTTTGCGTTTTGGAGCTGGTCAAAAGGGAAAACTTTTAGAAGCAATGCAGATGGGAACCAACTCAATTACCACAACTATTGGTGCAGAAGGGATTCGTATTGGTTTCGATTGGAACGGATTGGTTACGGATGATTTTCATGACTTTAGTAGTCAAGCCATCGTTTTGTATAATAATGAAAGTCTTTGGATTGAAAATCAAAAAAAAGGGCTTAAGATACTGGAAAAGTTCAATGTTAAGTTGTTTGAAAGTGAATTTAAAAGACGCATTGAAAAACTTAGTGAAAGTATAAGTGAGCATCGTCGAGCTAACTTTGTTGGGAATTTATTGCATCAGCACTATTTCCAAAGCACAAAATTTATGTCTAAATGGATTGAAGAGAAAAATAAAAAAGCAGCTAAATAAGTAAGCATGTCATTTTTTTTACTAAATTAGGTTTAGTTTGCTTCATAAATTTAAGAAACACAGCCTATTAATGATTTTAGAATAGATGGTTAAGTTTATTATACTGTTCAATTCCGTGTGTATTGTTAGTTTGGATGATTTGTCACTCCAATTGACTAATAATATCTATCATTCTTGGTGGTTTATTACTTTCTTTATTTTTGTTCTGGCTTTTGTTATTTTTTACGGGTTTAAACGATATTCAGTAGTCAATCGTGATTTAATTGAAGGCTATTCTGAAATTGAAAATTCCAATGAGCAGTATTGTCTTTATTTTCTTTTCCTTGGAGTTACTATTCCTACTATAGAATTTTTGGTCGAATATTTTACCGTTCGTAGAAGAGATTCCTTTGAAATCAATGCAGCGATTGGAGTCTCATTGGTCGTTATTTATTTTTTAAGTCAAAAATTTACTCTTGTTTTTCAAAACATAAAAAAAATATTCACGTTTTCTTTTTTTTCTTATTATCTCTTGACTCTTTATTGGCTCGTAACAGTGCCAGGACATGTAGCAAGTTATTTTGACTTTTTAATCCTTTTCGTACTCTCTTATAACATTTTCAGAACACCCAAAAATTATTGGATTTTTGCTTTAACAAACTTCTTTATTTTATTGTTTTTGAATTATAAAGGTTGGATACCTAAGGTGTATATGGTAACCACTTTGTATAGTGCATTTTTGATTTCCATAATTAATCATGTGAGATACATTGTTAACCTAAAAGTAAAAGACAATTTTTTGTTTGCAGACAATATTGTCAATAAAGGTACTTCATTGGTTATTGCTGTCAATAAGGCTGGTGAAGTAGTGTATTGTAGCCAGACAGTTTTATCAATTTTAGGATATCATCCCGAAGAAGTTAAGGGATTTAATTTTTGGAAACTGACTCAAGATACTGAATTTACCACCGAAAATTACGAAATAAATAAAGCTTTGTATGTCAGAAAGCTGAAATGCAAAGATGGTACTCATAAATACATTCAATGGAAAGATTCTGAATATTCGGATGACATTTATTTAGGTATCGGACACGATGTGACTGAGCAACTTGAAACTCAAAATCATTATAAAACATTAATTGAAAGTGCTTCTGATATTATTTATGAAATTGATAAAACGGGTCATTTTATTTATTTGAATCCATTTGCAAGAAAACTATTGAATTACTCCGAAAGTGACATTATTGGAAAGCATTTTACTGAATTTATCAGGGAAGATTATGTGGAAGAAGTCTTGGAGTTTTATAAGAAATATTATGGTAGAAATGAGGAAATCCCTACCATCGAATTTCCTACGAGAAAAAAAGATGGTTCCGAATTATGGATCTCTCAAAAAGTGTCCTTGACCCGTGATAACGAAGGAAAGGTTACAGGTTTCGGAGCAATTGCCCGTGATGTGACATTGCTTAAGAAAATTCAATTGGAGCAATTTGAAAGACAGAAAAAAAATGAGATTTACAGCAAGACAATAAACGATTTAGTTACTCAGCAATATACCGCTAACGACTCTTTTGAAGTGATGGCAAAAAATATTTTGAGATCGGCTTCTCAAGGCTCTAAAATTGACCGGATTAGTTACTGGAATTATTCAAAAGAGAATTTATTTTGTCCCTATACATATTCCTTGCAAACAGACAGTTTTGGGGAAAATTTGGTGAGTTATAAATCGGAAAACCCTATCTATTTTGAGATTTTTGAAAAAGACAATATCGTGGTTGCTTCGGATGTCTATAACAATGAGGCAACCAAAGAGTTCACGGATACTTATTTTCCTAAAAACGGAATCAAGTCGCTCTTGGATGTTCCGGTGATGGTCAATGGGCAATTGCATTCCATTCTATCTTTTGAAACGACTCAGGAAATCAGAAATTGGGATAATGATGACATTAATTTTGCACGTTCGGTTTCAGAAGTAATATCACTAGCCATCGAATCGAGTAAACGTCTGGTAACAGAGAAACGATTAGAAGAGAAAACAAAAATTCTGGCTGCCATCGCTTCGTCAACTGAAATACTACTCAAAAAAACCAATATTGATGATGCTTTTAAAGAGATTTTCAGCACAACGTTATCTAAATTAGGTGAAGCTGCTAATGTTGACCGCATTTATTATTTTGAGAATGATCCACTTACCCTAACATTAAGTCAAAAACAGGAATGGGTTAGAAAAGGTATAGTTTCTCAGATGGAAAATCAAGAATTGCAGAATATTCCACACGAAGAGGTTGATTCGATGATTGTTCCTTTGTTGAGAGATAAAATTTTCAATGAATTAGTAAGTGAAATTAAAGATGATCATTTGAGAGAAGTTTTGGAAAATCAAAACATCCAAACGATAGTTATTCTACCAATTTTTGCAAAAAATCAGTTCTATGGTTTCATTGGTTTTGATGATTGTACCAATAGCAGAAAATGGACAGATGATGAAATAGGTGTTTTGCAGATTTTGTCGAATAATATCTCAGCAACCATTGAACGTATTCATTCTGAAAAATTGATTCAGGAGAGTGAGGATAAATTTAAACTCTTGGCCGATAATATCCCTGGAACTGTTTACCTTTCTGAGTTCGATGACAATTGGACAAAAGTATACCTGAATGATGAAATAGAAAAATTAACAGGTTATAATAAAGCAGAATTCATAAGAGGAGAAGTCTCACTAATTGATTTGGTACACCCCGAAGATCAGGAAAATTTAAAAGAATATACTTATAGATGTATCGAGAAAAGCGAACCTTTTCATGTTATGTACCGACTCAAAAAAAAATCAGGCGACTATATCTGGATTGAGGAGTTTGGTGATACTATTTTAAAAGATGGAAAAGTTGCCTATATAGAAGGGATTTTAATCGATATTACAGAGAAAAAAGCGATTGAAACCGAAATAAAAGCACGTGAATATGCTGAAGCATCCAATAAAGCTAAATCGGAGTTTTTGGCAAATATGAGCCACGAAATACGTACGCCTTTGAATGCAATTATCGGTTTTACAGATATTTTGAGCGAAACCAAATTGGATAAATCACAACACGAATACCTTTCAACGGTGAATAAGTCAGCGGGAATACTGCTTGATGTTGTGAATGATATTTTGGATTTCTCTAAAATTGAAACCGGTAAATTGGATTTGGATATTCATCGGGTGAATCTGTTCGAAACGGCAAATCAAGTATTAGATATTATTAAATTTGATTCGGTTCAGAAGAATATTGAACTGAAATTCAACATAGGTGTTGGCGTGCCCAAATATGTTTCTACCGATGCGCTCCGAATCAAACAAATTTTACTCAATCTGTTGTCAAACGCTGTAAAATTTACCAGTAAAGGAACAGTGGAATTGCGTATAGATCTGATTGATCAAAATGAAGAGAAAACCAAAATCAGGATTTCTGTAATTGACAGCGGAATTGGTATCAAAAAAATAAATCAAGATAAAATTTTCGAGCCTTTCTCACAAGAAGATAACTCTACCACAAGAAAGTATGGCGGTACAGGCTTAGGTTTGGCCATTTCAAATAAAATATTGAATTTGATGAACAGTAGTTTGGAATTGCATAGTGATTTCAGAAAAGGCAGCACATTTTATTTTGATTTGAATCTGGATTATTTTTCTGAGGATGAAGGAATCAATACGATTGATGTTAATAATTTAGATGTTCGATATGAAGATTTAAGTCATCAATATCTTAGAAATGTCTTTGAACTCGAGAAGAAAATTTTAGTGGTAGAGGATAATAAAATCAATATGCTGCTGGCACGTACACTAATTAAAAAGTTAATGCCTAAAGCTAACATTATTGAAGCGCAAAATGGTAAAATAGGAGTGGAGCGTTCTAATGATTTTAAACCGGATTTAATTTTATTGGATATTCAAATGCCAATCTTGAATGGATACGAAGCGGCTATGGAAATTAGAAAGTTCAATGAGAAAGTTCCAATTATTGCTTTAACAGCCGGAACCATTAAAGGTGAAAGGGAAAAGTGCCTCGAAGCAGGTATGAATGATTATATTTCTAAACCTATTGATAAAGATATTTTTGAAAATATGCTGCTAAAATGGCTACAGTAAGAAAATATTTATTTTTTTTGTATACTAACGATAAACTGAAAGATTTTAATTTCAACCAAAAAGGTTCTAATTCCAGCCTAAAGATATTAATCATAAACTATAAACGATAAGGTATAAACTAAAACTATAAAACTATGAAATGGCAAGGAAGACGTCAAAGTGATAACGTAGAAGACCGAAGAGGTATGTCATCTGGAGGAAAAGTTGTCGCCGGAGGAGGAATTATTGGAATTATTATTCTATTAGTAAATCTTTTCGGAGGTGAAAATGCACAAATGATCACACCTGTTCTGGAACAAATGAACCAACAACAATCTTCAGCACCAACAGAGCAAAGAGCGCTTACTGAAGAAGAAAAAGTGTTAGGAGAATTTGTTTCCACTATGTTTGCTGATAATGAAGACACTTGGGAGAAAATTTTTGCCGAAAATAATTTGGAATACCGCCAGCCTAAAATGGTTTTATTTACAGATGCTGTTGAAACTGCATGTGGATCGGCTACAGCAGCTTCCGGACCTTTTTACTGTCCGGGTGATGAAAAAGTATACATGGATCTAGCTTTTTTTAATGAATTGCAAACGCGTTTCGGAGCTAAAGGTGGTGATTTTGCGATTTCGTATGTAATAGCTCATGAAGTTGGACATCACGTACAAACCGTTTTGGGAACTTCTAGCAAAGTCCGAAAATTGCAGGCTAGTATGACACAGGCTGAGGCGAATAAATTATCGGTGGCTATGGAACTTCAAGCTGATTTTTATGCTGGTTTATGGGCGAAATACAATCAGCAAAATCTCGATCCCGATGACATAGACGAAGCCATTAGTGCTGCAGAAGCTGTTGGAGATGATGCCATCCAAAGCCGTATGCAAGGACATGTCGTTCCTGAATCGTTTACACATGGTACTTCAGAACAACGTAAATACTGGTTCATGAGAGGTTTTAAATCAGGGGATATCCGTCAGGGAGATACTTTTAACGAGTTAGGTTTGTAAATTTAATTGTTAGTGTTTTATAAAGAAGAAGTCGGATTAAACCCCGACTTTTTTGATTGATAAATATAGAACTAACATTTTTTTTGTTTAACTTTATATTGTAAAAGTTAAACAAAATGAAAACCTATTTATTTGCAGGCGCTTCGAGTGTTATTGCGCAATCAACAAAGGAATTGTTTCAAAAACATGGGCATAGGGTTATAGGTATCAGTACCAAAAATGAATCCCAAGGCTATGATTCCATCCATACCGTCAGCGATTATAGTATGTTTTCATTTCCTGATATTGAGGAAAAGATTGATGGATTGGTGTATTTCTCCGGAACTATTAATCTGAAACCTTTTCATCGTTTGAAAACAGAAGAATTTCAATTTGATTATCAGGTTAATGCACTAGGCGCTGTCAATTTTATTCAAAAATACTTACCCAACTTAAAATTATCACCTACTGCATCTATTGTGTTAATAAGTTCTGTGGCTGCCAGTTTGGGTTTGCCATTTCATTCCTCAATTGCAATGGCTAAAGGAGCGGTTGAAGGTTTGACAAAAGCATTGGCTGCCGAGCTTGCTCCAGCAATACGCGTAAATTGTGTGGCTCCTTCTTTAGTGGACACTCCTTTGGGTGAAAAGTTTTTATCAACTCCCGATAAAATTACCGCGATGGAAAACAGGAATCCAATGCACAAAGTAGGGGAGCCTATCGAAGTGGCTAAGGCTATTTTCTATCTTCTCTCAGAAGATTCAAGTTGGGTAACGGGACAAATTCTGCATGTTGATGGAGGTATGGGGACACTGAAAAATAATTAGACATGAAAATTTTGCTAACAGGATCCAATGGTTATGTCGGGAGAAGATTACTTCCGGAATTATTAGCGCAAGGCCATGAAGTGATATGTTGCGTTCGGGATAGCAGGAGATTGGGTTTAGATGAAAAAACACTACAATTAATTACAATTTGGGAAGTAGATTTTTTGGACAAACCTGATCTCAAAGATTGCCCAAAAAAAGTGGATGTAGCTTATTATCTCATTCATTCAATGTCAAGTTCCATTCATGATTTTGATACGTTGGAAACGGAGGCCGCTGAGCATTTTATTACTTATATGAATTGGATGAAAGTCGCTCAGGTGATTTATTTGAGTGGAATTGTAAATGACCCCAATTTGTCCAAACATATGAAATCCAGAAACAATGTCGAAAATATATTGTACAAGGGAAATTTTAAACTGACTGTTTTAAGAGCAGGGATTATTGTAGGTTCAGGAAGTTCTTCTTTTGAAATTATCAGGGATTTATGTGAAAAATTGCCTATTATGATTACGCCAAAATGGGTGCTGACAAAAACGCAACCTATTGCCATTCGTGATGTAATCCAATATTTAATGGGAGTAATTAACAAGGAGGATTGCTATGATAGATCGTTTGATATAGGTGGGCCTAACATTATCAGTTACAAACAAATGATGCAGTTGTATGCTAAAACCAGAGGTTTTAAAATCTGGATGATTTCGGTTCCGGTAATGACTCCGAAATTATCTTCCTATTGGCTATATTTTGTGACTTCGACAAGTTTCAAATTAGCAATGAACTTAGTTGATAGTATGAAAGTTGAAGTAATATGTAAAGATAACGAACTTCAAAAAA
Organism: Flavobacterium sp.; assembly: GCA_035281405.1. Taxonomy (GTDB): domain Bacteria; phylum Bacteroidota; class Bacteroidia; order Flavobacteriales; family Flavobacteriaceae; genus Flavobacterium. The sequence continues at coordinate 2,797 of DATEDY010000031.1, read as the reverse complement.
TGCTGAATATCAAGCCTATTTCTTACGTGGATGCTATAAAATTGGCTTTTAAAAAAATAGAACAAAATTTGGTAATTTCCAGCTGGAAAGATAGCTTGGCAAGTAGTAATTTTAAGTATAATCTGAGCAATTATATCCAAATTCCAACATACGGATGTTTAAAAGACAGTAAGGAAGTACGAGTTGAAAATGTAAACAGGGTAATTGAAAATATTTGGTCAATAGGTGGCAGTAAGGGATGGTATTATGGTAGTTGGATGTGGCAAATTCGTGGATTTTTAGACAGGCTTTTTGGTGGTGTTGGACTACGTCGTGGCAGAACTAGTCCTACTATGTTGGATAACGGCGACTCACTGGATTTTTGGAGAGTGATCTTAGCCGATAAGGAAAACAAACGCTTATTGCTTTTTGCAGAAATGAAACTGCCTGGAGAAGCTTGGCTCGAATTCAGAATTGATAAATTCAATGTGTTGCATCAAATTGCCACCTTTCGTCCGAAAGGGATTTTAGGTAGATTATACTGGTACAGTATGTTGCCTTTTCATTATTTTATTTTCAATGGGATGATTAAGAATATTGCGAAGGCTTAAAATTAGGTGGCAATAGTAAGGGTATAAAACAAACGGTAACCGTCAGGGTACTACTTTCTCCGAATAGGATAATTAGGAGCTTTTCCTGCTCTTCGTTCCAAGAAAACGTTCAAAAAACACCATTTTATCAATACAAAAGGAGCTTCCGTTGGGCGCTCTTTTGTATTGTAAAATGTAAAGTGTTTTTTGAACGTTTTGCTTTCCACTGCTATCAGGGCTAGAAATCTGCTTTACAATTCATTCGAATCCCATAATTAACACCTAAAAGGTTCAACATTGAACCAAAAAGGCTCAACGATCAAGCAAAAAGGCTCAACGAAGAAGCAAAAAGGTTCAACGAAGAAGCAAAAAGGCTCAACGTTGAGGCAAAAAGGTTCAACGATGAAGCAAAAAGGCTCAACGAAGAAGCAAAAAGGTTCAACGAAGAGGCAAAAAGGCGCAACGTTGAACCAAAAAGGCGCAACGATGAAGCAAAAAGGCGCAATAGTAAATCCAAAGGTTTAAAAGAAGGAATTTAAAACACGGAGTATTTTAGTAGTTCGATTAAAGCCTCAAGTGCAATTCCGCGATATCTGGATAGTGTCAAATTAAGACAGGCTTCGTTTCTTTCGCCTGCGGCTCAGGTCATAACTCATAACTCATAACTCATAACTCATAATCACCCCAACCAACCGTCTCGATCTAAACTCCTGTACTGAATGGCCTCAGCAATATGATTGGAGTTAACAGTTTCCGAAGCATCTAGATCGGCAATAGTCCGGGATACTTTCAGTATTCTGTCATAAGCACGTGCAGAAAGGTTCAACCGCTCCATTGCTGTTTTTAAAAGCTGAAGCGAAGTATCGTCTAATTTGCAGTATTCCCGAATTTGTTTGGTTGTCATTTGGGCGTTGTAATGGATGTGGTCGTATAAAACAAATCGTTCGGATTGTATTTCCCTGGCACTGGTTACACGTTTTCTAATTTCAACACTGCTTTCTCCATTTCTTGTTTCTGATAATTGATCAAACGGGACGGGAGTGACTTCAATATGGATGTCAATGCGGTCTAATAACGGACCGGAAATCTTTCCTAAATAGCGTTGCATTTCATTGGGCGAAGAGGTAACGGGTGCATTAGGATCATTGAAATAACCGCCAGGACTTGGATTCATACTGGCAACCAACATAAAAGAGGAAGGATAAGTAATGGTGAATTTTGCTCTTGAAATGGTGACTTCCCGATCTTCAAGTGGCTGTCGCATTACTTCCAAAACTTCGCGTTTGAATTCAGGCAATTCATCTAAGAATAGTACGCCATTGTGTGCTAAAGAAATTTCTCCGGGTTGTGGATAACTTCCGCCGCCCACAAGTGAAACACTGGATGCAGAATGGTGCGGACTTCGGAAAGGCCTTTGGTTCATTAGCCCGGTATCTTTTACTTTTCCAGCAACACTATGTATTTTAGTGGTTTCCAAAGCTTCTTTTAAAGTCATTGGCGGTAAAATACTGGGTAATCGTTTGGCTAACATCGTTTTTCCTGCTCCAGGCGGACCAATTAAAATTACATTATGACCGCCCGCTGCTGCAATTTCCATACAGCGTTTGATGGATTCTTGTCCACGGACTTCCGCAAAATCAAATTCTGGATAATCCAATGTTTTGTAAAATTCCTCCCGAGTATTAATGGTTGTGGGTTCCAATGTGTCTTTTCCTTCAAAAAAATCAATTACTTCCGTGACATTTTCGATGCCATACACATCTAATCCGGCAACTATAGCAGCCTCTTTAACGTTTTGTTTCGGTAAAAAGAATCCTTTAAAACCTTCTTCTTTGGCTTTAATAGCAATGGATAATGCGCCTCTTATGGGTTGTAAATTTCCGTCAAGTGATAATTCTCCCATGATGATATACTTATCAATTTCTTCAGATTTGATTTGGCCCGAAGCGGCAAGAATTCCAATCGCAATAGTTAAATCATAGGCAGAACCTTCCTTGCGCAAATCGGCAGGCGCCATATTGATGGTGATTTTTTTTCCGGGAAAGTGATGGTTGTTGTTTTTTAAGGCTGCAGCGATGCGATAACTGCTTTCTTTGATGGCATTATCCGGTAAACCTACAAGATGGTAACCGATACCTTTATCAATATTTACTTCTACAGTAATGGTGGTGGCGTCAACACCGAAAACGGCGCTTCCGAAGACTTTTACTAACATGGCGTGTAATTTT
>DATEDY010000030.1:0-5614 GCA_035281405.1 Flavobacterium sp. | reverse complement strand
GGTTACAGTGAGGAAAATTGGGGTGCGCCCAGCGGCAACACCATGATGTTTTGTTTTAAAATGTTGAAAAATAATTCGGTTTTCTTCTATGAATTAGGGCACATCGAGCAAAAAGAGAATACAATTCTTTTAAAAATAAGACATTTCAATGCGGCATTACAGCCTATTCCACAATCCATGCAGGAAGAATTCAAATTAGTTAAGATTGATAAAAACCGAGTATACTTTGAAGGCATCACTTATGAAAAATCTTCAAATGGCATGAATGTGTATGTGTTCGAAGAAGACGCTCAAAAGGAATTAAAATTTGAATTCAAAAAGGCGAAATAATGAATATTGAGCAACTAAAATTTCCCATTGGCCAATTTCATTTTTCTGAAGATTGCGATGATAATACAATTGCTGCTTGGAAAGAGACCATTGCTTCATTTCCTCAAAATCTGAAAATAGTAACAGATGGATTGTCTTCGGTTGAGATGAACTGGCAGTACCGTCCTGAAGGTTGGTGTGTCAAACAGGTTGTGCATCATTTGGCCGATAGCCACATGAATGCTTTGATCAGAATTAAGTTGGCATTAACAGAAGAATCACCAGTAATACGTCCTTACGAAGAAGGATTATGGGCGCAACTTTCAGATGGTTTGAATGATAATATTTCTTCTTCCTTAAAAATTATCGAAGGAGTGCATGAACGTTGGTCACAAGTTTTGGAAAGTTTATCTGAAAAGGATTGGAATAAAATGTATTTCCATCCGCAGCATCAAAGATTATTTAGCATCAAAGAAGGATTGGGAATTTATCAATGGCATTGCAATCATCATTTGGCACACATCAAGCAAGCATTAGAACATCAAGGAAAATTTGAACTATGAGGAATTGTTTGGAATGCGGAGAGAAGGTCTTAGGACGCGAAGACAAAAAGTTTTGCAGCGATGGATGCCGCAATGCTTACAACAATAAAATGAATAAAGACAGCAACAATTTAATGAGAAACATTAATAATAAGCTGCGTAAAAACTACCGAATCTTAACCGAATTGAATCCTGATGGTAAAGCAAAAACATCTAAAAGTAAATTGGTAAGCAAGGGTTTTGATTTCGAATTTTTCACCTCTATCTATACTACCAAAACAGGTAACACATATTATTTTCTCTATGATCAAGGCTACATGGCTATTGAAAACGAGAGTTATGTGTTAGTTAAAAAAGACAGTTAATTATGCAAAAATCACCTACTACCGCATTTTCTTCCATCCTACTTACGGTTGCAGTATTGTTTTTCGTTTTCTTTTCCATGACGCCGCAGTACGATCCTTCGGATGAAGTTACCATCACCGAGTTTTCTACAAAAAGAGCTTTGGAAAAAGTGAAAGCCATAACACAACAACCACACTATGTAGGTTCTCCCCATCATGAGGTTGTTGTGCAATATCTGATTAAAGAATTAAAAGCGTTGGGATTAAAACCTGAAATTCAAGAAGGGTTTACACTTTCTGATGGTGGAACTTTAGTCAAATCCAAAAATGTTTTTGCCCGAATTAAAGGCTCGTCCAACTCCAAAGCATTATTGTTATTATCGCATTATGACAGTGCGCCACATTCAAAATCATTGGGTGCCAGTGATGATGCAAGTGGAGTAGCCGCTATTTTAGAAAGTATCCGAGCCTATCAGGCGAACAAGGAACAGCCCAAAAACGATATCATTATTTTGTTTACGGATGCCGAAGAATTAGGATTAAACGGCGCGGCTCTTTTTGTAACCGAACATCAATGGACAAAAGAAGTAGGTTTGGTGATTAATTTCGAAGCACGTGGGTCAGCAGGTCCAGGCTATATGCTCATGGAAACAAACCAGGGGAATGCTAAAATGATTGATGCTTTTCAACAAGGGAATTCAAAATACACGGTTTCTAATTCTTTGATGTACAGTATTTATAAGATGCTTCCTAACGATACTGATTTGACCGTTTTTAGAGAACAAGGAAAAATTCAGGGATTTAATTTTGCTTTTATTGATAATCATTTTAATTACCATACGGCACAAGATACTTATGAAAATTTAAACCCTAATTCATTGATGCATCAAGGTGCTAATCTAATGTCGTTGTTGCATTATTTTGCCGATTCAGATTTGTCAGATTTAAATTCTGCTGAAGATAAAGTTTATTTCAACATTCCTTATGCTTTTGTGAGTTATCCTTTCAGATGGATTTTCCCAATGTTGATTATAACAGCCGCGTTATTTGTAATATTTCTGTTTATAGGAACCGGAAAACAAGTGTTGCAGCCTGTGAAAATTTTAAATGGATCAGCACGGTTTTTGGGAGCACTTTTAGTTTCAGGAGCTGTCGCTTTTTTTGGTTGGAAATTATTTTTGAAATGGCATCCGGAATATTCAGATATCCAGCAAGGATTCACATACAATGGTCATGATTATATCTTTGCTTTTGTCAGTTTGACATTGGCAATCTGTTTCTTGTTTTATCATAGCAAGGAGCAGAAGCCACTGGAATACAATCAACTAATTGGGCCTTTAGTATTTTGGCTTTTAATAAATACTGCAATTGCTTATAAATTGCAGGGAGCCGCCTTTTTTATTCTTCCGGTGTTGTCCAGCGTATTTTTATTGGGCTATCATGTAATTACCCAGAAATCCAACTGGATTCTGAACTTGATTTTATCGATTCCGACTTTAGTTATTTTGGTGCCTTTCATACATATGTTTCCTGTTGGATTAGGTTTGAAAATTTTAGCAGGAAGTGCAGTGTTGACAGTTTTGGTTTTCGGATTGTTATTGCCTGTGTTTGGTTCTTTCACCCGGAAAAAAGCATGGTCTGGACTGTTCCTGTTGTTGTCGTTAGCTTTTTTTGTAAAAGCACATCAATCATCAGGATATGAAAAAGGAAAAGCGAAACCGAACAGTTTGGTTTATATTTTTAATGCGGATCAAAAGAAAGCTTATTGGGCAACTTACGACAAAAAATTAGACGAATGGACCAAAGGCTATTTAGGTGAAAAACCTGATACGGCAACAGTTTTGAACAAAAATAAAATGTATAGTAAATATAAAACCAGTCTTACTTTTATGGCTAAGGCACCAATTAAGAACATCCAAAAACCAACTATTGATTTTGTAAAGGATTCGGTTATTGGGACCAAAAGACATTTGAAGATTATAATTACACCTAACAGAAAAGTGAATCGATATGATGTGTTTTCAAACGGAACAAAAGTAAGTGATCTTAAGGCTAACGGTGTTCGATCCATTGATTTAAAAAGTAAAATATCGGGTTCTTCTGAGAATAAATTGATCACATACTACGTGGTTGATCAAATTCCTTTGGAAATGGAATTTGTAATTCCGGCAAATCAAAAACTGGACTTAGAATTGAAAGAAAGTTCATTTGATCTGTTGGAAAATCCATTGTTCAGTATAGCTAAAAGAAGAGATTGGATGATCCCGACGCCTTTTATTTTGAACGATGCTATTGTTGTTGAACAGAAAATACAACCAACGCCAAAAGTGATTAGTGCAGAAAAACTAAATACCACTCTGAATCATGCAAATTAGCATTTTAGGTTGTGGATGGCTGGGCTTTCCACTAGCAGAAGAATTAGTGTCCAAAGGATTTTCGGTGAAAGGATCAACAACTTCACCAGAAAAAACGGAACGGTTGAAAGAGAGTAAAATCATCCCTTTTTTAGTGGCTATTTCAGAAAACGGAATAGAAGGAGATATGTCTGATTTTATGAAAGGTTCGGAAGTTTTAATCATTGACATTCCACCAAAATTAAGAGGATTGAATGCTGAGAGTTTTGTAAAAAAAATACAGCATATCATTCCGTTTATAGAAGCATCTGCAATACAAAAAGTATTGTTTGTCAGTTCAACTTCGGTGTATGGTGAATCAAGTGTTTTGGTAACTGAAACCACTTCTCCAAATCCGGATACTGAAAGCGGAAAACAATTGTGGGAAGTGGAGAGAATGTTGCAGAATAACCAAAACTTTTCAACCACCGTTCTTCGTTTTGGAGGCTTGATTGGAGCCGATAGGCATCCCGTTAAGCAATTGGCAGGAAAAGAAAATGTTGAAAATGCTTCAGCTCCTGTTAATTTGATTCATCAGCAAGATTGTATAGGAATTATTAAAGCGATTATTGAACTGCAAATTTGGGGAGAAACCTTTAATGGAGTTGCACCATTTCATCCGTCGAAGGCAATATACTACACTCAAATGGCGAATAAAATGCAAGTAGTACCACCTCAGTTTTCTAAGGATTGTTCTTCCACCGGAAAGGTAATCACTTCAGATAAAGTAAAAAATAAATTGAAATATTCATTTAAATTAGAATTATATTAATGCTATCAAAAGCTAAAAATATCATCACTCAAAAATCCGAGTCCATTGGTTTGCCTATGCTGGCTTTGTTTTGGGTGAGTTTTTTTTGGGGAACAACCTGGTTAGCCAGTAAAGAAGGAGTAAAACACATGCCAGCTTTACAACTTGCGGCAATTCGTCAATTTATTGGAGGAGGATTGTATGTGTTGTATTTTGTCTGGAAGAAAGAACCTTGGCCCAAGAAAAAGCAATGGAAAACAATATTTATTCTAAGTGTTCTCAATTTTGTTTTGAGTAACGGGTTGAGTACTTGGGGTGTAAAATATATTTCCAGCGGATTGGGTGCCATCATTGGTGCTATTTTTCCATTGTGGATTGTCATTATAAGTTTCTTCCAGGGCGAACGATTGTCCAAATTAGCCGTAGCAGGATTGTTGGTGAGTTTTGGTGGAGTTTGTGTGGTTTTTTCCGATTATTTAACTGATTTACTACGTCCTGATTTTCAATTTGGTATTTTGTTATCGGTGATTGCAACCATGACTTGGGCTGCAGGTAGTTTGTATACCAAAAAGAAAGCAGCGAGTTTTAACCCGTATTTCAGTTTAGGGTTGCAGATGTTAATCTCGTGTATTTTACTTTTTGCCTATACAGGAGCGACAGGCACATCAGTACAAATAACAGAAATCCCTTCCGAAGCATGGTGGTCTATTGCCTACTTGGTGCTTTTTGGTTCCATCACGACCTTTATTGCATTCATTTATGCACTACAGAGATTGCCAACGGAATTGAGTAGTATTTATGCTTACATTAATCCGATAATTGCTGTGATTCTTGGAAGTTTTATATTTGATGAACCTTTAACTATTGCCATTGTTATAGGCGTTGGTTTTGTGGTGTTAGGTATTTATCTGATCAATTATTCTTTACGAAAGGCAAAATAAAAAAGGCACTTAAAACAGCGCCTTTTTTATTTATGAATGTTTTTGAAATTACCAGATTTTTACTCGGTTCTCTGGTTTTACATATAATTTATCACCTTCTTTGATACCGAATGCTTGATAAAAAGTATCCACATTTTGTAACGGTACATAAGCACGGTACATTCCTGGTGTATGCGGATCGGTTTTTACTTGGTTTTTGATGGCTTCGTCTCTCATTTTTGTTCGCCAGACAGTTCCCCAAGAAATGAAGAATCGTTGTTCAGGAGTAAATCCGTCAATATCAGCCGGTCTTCCGTTTTTGTTCAAGAATAGTTGTAAACCATCATAAGCAGCG
>DATEDY010000029.1:0-3716 GCA_035281405.1 Flavobacterium sp. | reverse complement strand
ACTTCTCAACTGTCTTACAACTCCAGTTTTATCGAATTTACGTTTGTAACGCTTAAGCGCTCTGTCGATATTTTCTCCGTCTTTAATTGGTATAATTAACATAATCTAGACACCTCCTCTCATTTACGGGTGCAAACTTATAACTTTATTTTGGATTATAAAATATAAAATTCGAAATATTTCAAACCTATCAAGACTTATTCAATACAATCACGAAAAACACAATAAAATTCTTTAACTTTATGATATTCAAGTCAAAACACATGAGCAATCACATCGTCAAAGTCTTACAGACTTTCTACATCACCCATGATGTAAAAAGTTTTATTGTAGAAAAGCCCGCGAATTACAATTATACACCTGGTCAAGCAACTGATGTAGCTATCAAATTAGATGATTGGGAAAAAGAATTTAGACCTTTCACATTCACCAGCCTTACTGATGACAAATACCTTCAGTTTATGATTAAAATATACAGAGATCATGAAGGAGTAACTAAAGCATTAGAAAAAACCAACATAGGCCACGAACTCATTATTCAAGAGCCTTTTGGGACATTACAATACAAAGAAAAAGGCACGTTCATCGCTGCAGGCACCGGCATCACTCCTTTTTTGGCAATTTTCAGGGATCTTTACAAACAAAATAAACTCTTTGGCAACAAACTAATTTATACCAACAAAACCTCAAAAGATGTTATTGCAGACGAAGAATTAAAAAAAATGTTTAAAAACGAATATCTGAAAGTTTACACCCGGGAAAACATTGTTGGTTTCAAAGAAAGAAGAATTGACCGCTATTTTCTGATAGACTACATCGCTAATTTCAACCAGCATTTTTATGTTTGCGGTCCATCGGACTTTGTAAAAAACATAACAGGCATACTAATTGAACTAGGCGCAAATCCAGATACTTTGGTCATCGAAGAATAAAAAAAGCCAAGAAATTTTCTTGGCTGAATTCTATACTTCTTCAGAAAAATCCTTACTCAACAGCAGGTTTGTAATTCTGATTATCGATTATCATTTTTGACAATATTTCTTTAAGGATTTCTGAAGTTCCACCTCCAATTGGCCCTAAACGGCTATCTCTAAACAATCGCGCTAAAGGATATTCTTCCATATAACCATAACCACCCAGCATTTGTAGGCAACTGTAAATAGTTTCATCTGCCACCTTGGTAGATTTCAATTTAGCCATAGTAGCTTCTTTAACCACATATTCTCCTTTATCCAGTCTCGCAACGGCAGCGTAATTGAATAGTTTACAATGTTCAACATCGGTGGCATGTTCAACCATAGTGTGTCTTAATGCCTGAAATTTATTTATTGTGGTACCAAATGCTTCTCTTTCCGACATATAATTAATCGTATACTCGATAGCATATTCTGATCTTGCATGCGCATTGATCGCCATAATCAATCTCTCAAAAGCAAAATGCTGCATAATATATGGAAATCCTTTACCTTCTTCTCCCATTAAGTTCTCTAAGGGAATTTCAACATTATCAAATGAAATTTCAGCCGTATCTGAAGCTCTCCAACCTAGTTTATCCAATTTAGTAGCAGTAATTCCTTTAAGGTTCGTATCTACCAAAAATATACTAATTCCTTTATTTCCTAAATCCGGGTTAGTTTTTGCAGCTACCACATAATAATCGGCATAAACACCGTTTGTAATAAACGTTTTTGATCCATTAATAACGAATTTATCACCTTTTCTCACAGCTGTTGTTCGCATACCAGCAACATCACTACCTCCAAAAGGTTCCGTAATACACAAAGCACCGATTTTATCCCCTGAAATACTTGGCGCTAAGTAATCCTGCTTAATTTGTTCGCTACCTTCTGCATTTAAATGAGTCATAGCCAAATAAGCATGTGCCCACATAGCTGCAGCAAATCCGGAAGAATTTATTTTCTGAAGTTCCTCCAAAAATATAACCGTATAAAACAAATCCAAGTTCAAACCACCGTAAGCCTCAGAATATTTTAATCCAAAAAAGCCCATTTCACCGAATTTTTTCCAAATAAAACGCTCTATAGCGCCTGTTTTCTCCCATTTTTCAATGTGAGGCACCACTTCTTTATGTAAAAAATCGCGAAAACTCTCCCTAAATAATTGATGTTCTTCTGTAAAATATATTGAATTCATAATAGCTAAAAATCTGATTTTTTTTAATTTGTTGTGTTATTTTATTTGAAGTCCAAATATAGGGCAATAATTTTAACTTTTTCAACAGGAAAGCCTTTAATTTTTATCAAATCCTCAACAGACTTTATACCGTTATTCATACTCCTGTAAGTCACTATTTCACGGGCTAATGCATATCTGAAATAAGGGAATTTTGCTAAGCTTTTTGCAGATTCATTATTAATATCAATTTTGGGAACCGCAGGGATTTTAGTTATATTGAAATTTTTATGCAACTCAGCGATTACTTCAGGTGATAATCCCCAGACATCATCCATTTGATTCATGTCCACAAATCCGCCAAGTAATTCCTTCTGTTTTAAAATTCTATCAGAAATAGCATCGCCAATTCCATAGATTTTTACCAAATCTTCCTTAGTTGCCTGATTGATATCCAAAACGACTATTTTTTTGTCCTTTTTCTCAAAAGATGTAAAACCGGATTTAGTATATTTTTCAGAATAACTTCGCTTATTTTTAACCCAATCCGGAAATTTAAAATAGGGTGCTATTTTAGCCAATAAAGAATCCGATACTTTGGTTACAGCCTGGAACTCTTTGGAAGAATTGACAAACTTTCCAGTCTTACGAAAAGCCAATAATCTGTCAATTTCATCAACATTCATTCCTAATTTATATCCTTTGAAATCAGTAATAAAATTAGGATTAAAAGAATAGATCTTATATCCGTTTTCTTTTGGAACCGCTTTAAGTGAATCAATTTCTGTTTGCAATGATATCCATTGCTCTTCCTCTTTAGAAACCCTAGTTTCAGAAGAAAAATCAACAAAATAAGACACTGAATACAATACAATAATCAATCCGGCCAGAATAAACAAACCGATGCGTTGCTCTCTGTTAAAGTTAAAGTAATATGTAAATGACATGGCTACAAATCAAAAACGGAACTTCTTTTAGCCCGGACCAAATCCTTCAGCTTAATAATGAACCCTATTGTTAAATATACTCCAAACCACAAACCTGCGGTAACAAAAGATATATAAATGAAGAAAAGGCGGACATTATTCGTTCTCATTCCTAACTTTTCAGCTAAACGTGAAGCGATATGAAAACCTTGTTCTTCGAAGTAGTATTTTAATTTTAGAACAAAAGACATAATTTTTGTGTTTAGTGACGTGTAAAGCTACACTATTTTTTTAATTTTTTAATAACTCCATTCCAACAGCACATTGCAAACATCTGTTTGCATCACAGTATTCATTTTTGAGCTGTAACAAAGCTTGGGTTTCAAATGTGTTGTGGGCTTCGATTCCGAAATCTTTGAATTTCGCAATGATGGAATTACTTTCCGGTACAATTTGTTCCAATATTCGGATGGAAACTTCAGAAATATCTTTACCCAAACTTTTATCATAGGTAAATTGCAAAGGAATAATTGCATTGACGACTAGTAAGTCAATAAAAGCCTTTGAAAGTGGTTTCTCTTTCCACTTTGAAAGTTTTTCAAAATTGTAATGCACTAACCAATAATCTGAAACAGAAACATCGAAAATCTTATAAAA
>DATEDY010000028.1:0-2736 GCA_035281405.1 Flavobacterium sp. | reverse complement strand
AACGTTGAAACTCTGTCCGCCGAAGGTATTGTTTAATCTAACATCTAAAGTTGTACTGTTACTTAAATTCAATCGCACTGGTACTTGCATTTCAAAGAAGGAAACATATCCTGTTTGTGCCGTATTTGTAATGGACTGTGTTTGATTAATCACAACAGTAGCTTGATTTACCCCTGAATTGTATGCATTGATGGCATACGTCGGATAGCCTTCTTTATAAACCCAATCATCAAAAAACTCTTGTAAGCTGCTTCCGTGAACAGCTTCTAAGTGTGCTTGGAATTGAGGTGTAACTGCATATTTATAAGCTAATGTTGCGTCACTCAAATAATTTCGTAATGCTTGAAAGAAATTAGTATCACCCATGATGTAACGTAACATATTCGTTACCATGGATCCTTTGTTGTAAGTAATTCGGCTGCTGAAAATTCGGCCTACATCGGTTAGTTGAGAATCATACAAGTACAAGTTGCCAGTTGGCTGACTGGTGATGCTGTTTATTTTGTTGGTTTTCCATGTTACAAAAGAGGCTGCCCCATCAAAGTTTTCTACAACACAACCCGACATGTATTCGGTAATTCCTTCGTTTAACCAGATGTCTTTCCATGAACCACACGTAATTTTATCGCCAAACCATTGGTGTGCCAATTCGTGAGATAGTAAACCTCTTTCAAAATTAACCATAAAGGAATTGGTTGAGTGTTCCATACCGCCTCCCCAGTTCCATTGCGTATGGCCATATTTTTCTGCGTTGAAAGGATATGGGCCTATTTTACTTTCAAAAAAATTAATGATAGGAGCAGTACGTGCTAAATTGGTTGTTGTAGTTACGTTATCACTTTCTGGATAAATATAGTCTACAAGAGGGAAAGTAGTTATAAGTCCTGCAGTTCCTGTATTTTTTTTGGTGTAATTGGTTACCGCAATCGCAACTAAATAGGCTGGAATTGGGTAATTATGTCTGAAATATGTTGTAGCATTTCCTCCATTTATAGTTCTTGAAATTTCCAGGCCATTGGAAGAGCTCAGGTATTGTGAAGGTGCTGTGATGTAAACATCAATAGCGTCTATTTTGTCATTTAAATCTTGTTTACAAGGCCACCAGTCGCGAGCTCCATATGGTTCAGAAAGTGTTGTTAATACCGGAATACTGCTTCCGTGTGTACTTGTGGAGAAAGCTTGATTATCTGATGCTGGCGCTCCATTGTAATTGATTTCCACAGTTTCAAAGTTCCCGGTTGTTACTGTTGAAGGTAAAGTAATGACTAACTCGTTATCGGTGTTTTGTACAAAAGTTAAATCGGTTACTCCTTTTTTTACGGAAGTTACGGTAAGTTCATTTGTTAAGTCAAATGTAACCGATGCCATATCTGATAACGCTTTAAAAGTTGTAGTTACTTTTCCATTGATATTGTAAACAGATGGATTGACAGTAAATTCCAATTTCGAATAGGTTACATCATAATTAAGCGTATTGGGATTAACTCTGAGTTCTAGTTTTTTTGAGGCTGATTTCATTTCTGACTCAACCATTTTGTGAAAACCTTCTTCTTGTGAGAATCCGGCTACATAAAATAAGATTAATAGGATTTGGGCGGTTTTTTTCATTTTTTATATTGTACTTTTTTACAAAAATAACTATTTATATACTTTTTTTAACAAAAATGTTGTTAAATTAAAAATGGAGCGCCAAAAAAGCACTCCATTTTTTTATTTTCCTAAAAGCAATAACTCATTGGCTATTATTTCTGTCGAATAACGTTTTTCTCCGTTTTTATCTTCCCATGTACGGTACGATAATTTGCCTTCGATGGCAATTTCTTTTCCTTTTGTCACATAATTTTCTATCAGTTCGGCTGTTTTTCCCCAGGCAGTAACAGTATGCCATTGTGTGTCGGTCACTTTTTCCTTTTTGTCGTTGTAATACGATTCATTAGTTGCCAATGTTATTTTGGCCAATTTTTTTCCACCCTCAAGGTTTTTGATTTCAGGTTCTTGTCCAACATTCCCGATTAATTGTATTCTGTTTCTTAATGCATTCATGGCTTGTAAAAATTTAATGTTATTGTTTATACTATGTCAATTGTTGATTTTGACATTGCAAAGATGTGGTGGCGGATTTACTTTATTCGGTTGCAAAACATTTAATATCGTTTGTAACCATTTGTTGTCGTTTGCAAATGGAATTTTAACTATATTTGAAGGAACAATTATTTCTCGATGAAGAATTTGTTAGCGGAGTGAGGGAGAAATAAGAGTTTTAGGAACAAACTAAAATCATATACTATGAAAAAAGTATTCTTGCTGGCAATTCTTTTGGGTGCTTTACAAACTACAATAGCACAAAATACTACCCGTTTGGAAGAAGGAAAAACAAGTCCGCAGGCAACCTTACAAGATGTAAAATGGATGACCGGCAATTGGGTAGCAGATTCTCCATTAGGTTACAGTGAGGAAAATTGGGGTGCGCCCAGCGGCAACACCATGATGTTTTGTTTTAAAATGTTGAAAAATAATTCGGTTTTCTTCTATGAATTAGGGCACATCGAGCAAAAAGAAAATACAATTCTTTTAAAAATCAGACATTTCAATGCTGCATTACAGCCCATTCCGCAATCCATGCAGGAAGAATTCAAATTAGTTAAGATTGATAAAAACCGAGTATACTTTGAAGGCATCACTTATGAAAAATCTTCAAGTGGCATGAATGTGTATGTATTTGAAGAAGACGCTCAA
>DATEDY010000027.1:0-8794 GCA_035281405.1 Flavobacterium sp. | reverse complement strand
TATGCTTTCTTCAATTTCAATTTCAGATTCCTTTAATTGTTGTCCAATGGATTCGAAACTATTATTTATTCCGCTAAATTGAATATGAGGTTGTAAAGAGTTTTTTATGCCAATAAACCATTGCGCATTTTGATCAAAAGTATCGCCCATGCTTCTTACTCTATAACCGGAATGTCCTCCGTGATTATCCGGCTGATCGTTCATTCGGATGAATTTTCCGTTGAAACCTGTCAACTGTGCTATGGCAGTGCTTCGCAATTGGAAACCAATAATTTCATCACGGGCTACTGCTGTGATCCAATCTGCTGAGTAAGGCGCTTGAACCTGTACATAGTAATTGATATCATCTCTTACACTCGCGTAAATTGTACGTGAAATACAACTGTTGACAGGAGACAGCGAAATATGCTGGTCGTCGATCTTATTGAATTGCCATAAAAATGTGGAATTATCATTGGGATCGCAATTCAATGAAGAATACAACCAATTGCAAGTCACACGTAATTTGCCTTTTCCGGTCAATGATACTATTTCTGCCTGCATAAATGGGCCGACATTCGCTGCTTGAAGTAAACTGCTGAGGTTTTGGTTGGTTATTGTTATCATAAAATAATTTTAAAAAGGGTTGGTCCAATAATACTCTTGCCCGTTGGTCAATGAAGGAAATGCGATTGATTCGGCTTTAATATTCTGCCAGTTTACAATGGCAGCATCGATGTTTAGAGACGTTATAAAAGCAAAGTCTACAGTTATCGGTGCGTTTAATGTATTGTTTAAATCATCTGTGATAGCACTCCAAACTGAAGTTACATTCCCGGCTGCATGTTCCAGCGTATTGATGTTTTTTCCGATGGGATCCCAAAATGAATCCAGTGTATCTTTATATTTCAGCATCTGGTTGTCCACTACTATGTTGCAGTTAAGAAATGTCAGTACTTCCGATGAAAGGGTAGTGGAAGTGTTTTCTAAAGGCAAAGTGTCTTTTCGTAACTTCTCCAAAGCTGAAATCGTCTGTTGCTGCAAATCATTCGATACTTTAGTATTTCCGGCCTGAAGCGATGCTTTTACATTGTTATTCAATGCAGTGAAATTAGCGATGGCTTCATCAGCATAATTGGACAACTGTTTCGATTGGTCAATTAGCTGGGAGAAAGTAGTGTTTTTCCATTGTGTACTGCTCGTCAAAAGATCCGGATAACCTGGTAGAACACTTGAAATGTAATCCTTGATGTTTACCGAAGCCATAATTTCACCTACTCTCTTATTGATGGCGGTCCAATCATTAACCGGAATCGTAAACATGTCGCTGACTGCCGTAGAAGCTAAATTAAGCATTGTTCAATTTGTTTTTAGCATTCATGCTTTTTGTTGATCCAATAGCAGAACCTTCAAAATACATGGTTATTTTAGACACTTTTGAAAAATCAACTCCTTTATTGTTTGAAGTCAGTGAAATACTCCATTCACTGAAAGGTGTTGGTTGGAAATAGGCATAGGCCACTTCTTTATCCACCGATCCGTCAATTTGCACAAACCCGAAAGTATCATTGTCAAACTTCCATTCAGGATTTTGTCCTTTGTCTGCGATTCGGTATTTGAAAGCTCTTTTTAGTTCTTTGCTGCCAAATTGATAGTTCTGACTGTTGTATCGGTCAAGATAATTACCGGCTGTGGCGATATTGATATACACCGAATCACTATGAGGTAGTAATGAAATACCTTCCAGCCAAACACGTATTGTTGACAGGCGGACTCTGTTCAAGCCTTCAAACTCAGGATCGTCTATAGGTAAAACCCAAGTTGTTTTTCCTGTTGTTTGCAATTCTTTTAGTATGGCTTCATCGGTGATCTCAAATAGCGTATTACTCATGGTTTGCGGTGGCGGATAAAACTGATTTAAGGCATTGGCAGTATCCAAAGCAATTTTAGTAATGTCTTTAATGCCGGCATTCAAATCATTAACAGAATCAATGATTTTTGGTTTGATGTCTGATTTTCGGAATGCCCAATAAAAGTAGGATGCCTGATATAGTTTTAATGCAGAAAATAAGGAGCTTTTGCTATCAATGTATTTTTGATAGAACTGAAGCATCATTTCTTCTAAAAACGCATCGCCAACTTTTAAATTATCAACTAATTTTTGGAGATTGGCTTGTTTTTCCTGTGCATAATGTAACTGAAATGTGATTGAAGCTACATCTTGACCAGCTTTGATTACCGCAAGTTGTGATGCAGAAAGCGATTGACCGTATACCACTAAGATATCTAGTTCTTGTTTGTATTCGGCGGCATAACCAATTTCTTTTTTAATAGGATCTTCTAAAATATTATCTGCTTGTATTTTGTAGATATCCCATGCTTCAGTTGCACTTAAATCCACTCCGTCTGTAGCATCATTCATATCCTGAATAACTTTAACCTGATCTTTGGCTGTGCTGATGTTGCTGGCGACTTCTTTAACTGCTTTCGATAGTTCGTATACTTTCTTAAGAACCTCGACCAATTTTTTTAAGGATTCCATGGATTTTTCCAAACTGCTGGCTGTTTCAGCTACATCCTTAGCGGTGTCGGCTGCATTAGCTACGGCTTT
Source organism: Flavobacterium sp. (assembly GCA_035281405.1). Classification (GTDB taxonomy): domain Bacteria; phylum Bacteroidota; class Bacteroidia; order Flavobacteriales; family Flavobacteriaceae; genus Flavobacterium. The sequence continues at coordinate 6,204 of DATEDY010000027.1, read as the reverse complement.
AGCCGAGTCTACTGCTCCTTTTGTTGCTGCCGGTCCAGCAGCGGGATCTCCAGCAACAGTCATCGCAATTCCTGCACCAAAAGTTACTACTGCCGTTACCAAGCTAATTACCGCTTTGATGATTTGTTCTCTTTGGTAATCAGGAATTCCGATTTGTTCAAATTTTGCTGCTACACCACTCACTTTTATTTCCTGCTTGGTGAAGTTAAGCTGTGCCTGGTTAGCTGCAGCTACTGCATTGTCGTAATTCTCATTGGCTTGCTTTAATAAGGCATTGACATAATCAATTTCGCTTTGAGAATTGGCTGTCATGGTTTTGGCTAATGCAATGTTTTCAGTAGTAACGACTTTTTGCGTGCTTAAATGCATGTAATCATTTTCATATTTCGCTGCTTCTTTTGAAAATGCTTCAGCAAGATTTGTGTATATACTCGATGTAAGATAGGGAACAAATACGGCTCCGTTTGAAGCGGCGTTGATTTCAGAACTTAACAACGTTGCTAAACTTGTGCTTCTGTAAAAAAGTTCTTCCATTTCGGTGCTTTGTGCCGCCCAGCTTTTAACCCATTGGAAAATAGATAAAGCTAATTTCTGATTTTGATCATATAATAAGGAACCATAAATGAATGCATTACTCAAATACATCGTCATATTATAAGGCAATTGCATTGCAATACCTTGTTGTTGACTCAGTTTTTGACTAACCGGAGTTCCGTCAAGATTGTTAATGGAAATTCCCGGGGTTATATTTGTTTTGTCTATCGTGAATAGTTTCGGCTGATCAGTACTGTTTTTGATTGCCGTTACGTTGATTTCTCCTTTTATTTCTGAAGCAAATACCACCAATTGTGCTGTTGATGATTTTTCATAATTCAGTAATATGGAAGCGTTTTCTGAAGCTTCTATACGACGGGCATAAATAACAAGTCCGCTAGAATCTAACAACATACTGGTGTAATCATCGATTGTTAATACATCAGCATAAATAGTAGTCAGTGAAGGAGTAAAACCAGAATTTCGGATTTTTTCCTTTATAACTGCTAAATCCAAATACATGTCTCTAAAAATAGCAGTATCCTTGTTCACTATAGCAGAAGAAGCATTTGGGATATTCCCTTTTTTCTTTAATTCGCTATAATAAGTTAACCAGTCTGCAGCTATTGCAGACTGGTTCATAACTAAATTTTCGGCTAACATGACAATTATTTTTGTACAGTTATGTATGCATTTAAACGGTAAGCCTGAGCTAATCCGCCTACTTCAGTCCATTCGTTTATTGCTGTTTGCACGCCTAAATTCATGATGATAGGCAGTGCTTCCCCAATATTGGTGTTGATAGTAGTAATGATGTTGTTTAAGTCGTCAGCAATTGCACCCCAAACACCTTGTATTTTTTGGATAACTGGAAGAGCTGCATTCAATGGGTCAAGGATATTTGAAATACTTGATTCAGTTGTAGTGATATTAATCATCAGTAAAGCATCGGCAGCAACTTTACTGCTTAATGTATTGATTTGCTGTTGCGCTGCTCTTGATCTTTCTAATGCTTTTACCGCTTTGTCTCCGTAAATTCCGGCTACAACAGCAGCCGCAACAGTTCCGAAAGGCCAAACCCAAGCATAAGTTGGTGTGGTGGAAGCCACAATCACATCATGATCATATTCCTTGTTGGCTGCATCCAGAACCAATTTTTGTGCTTCAATCTCTTTGTTCAATTCAACTACTTCTGCACTCGTTGCGCCATATTTATCGTTGTAGTATTTTTTTAAACCACCATTGCCGTCTGTTCCATTTAGTGTGGTTTTGTCTGCTTTTGTATCGGTTGCAAATTGTTGGATTTTATCTGCTACAACTTTCGCTTTGTCACGGTATCCGCTGGCACTTTTAGATAGTACTCCCAAAATAGCCACCAACTCGTCTTTTGCATCTTTATCATCAGGATTCGTTGTTAATCTTTTAGCAAGTGGTAATATGGGCGCATAATACGTAGGAGCTTGTTGCGCATAATTGTAAATGTCAGAAGCTAATGAAACACTTTTTGGGAAGGTGTCGTTTTGCCATCCTGTAACATGATCATTAATTAATTTGTATGCAGCTATTAATTGCTTAAAATCAGATAAATCACTAGGAGCCCCTGATCCTAATAACTTTTTAAAAGCATCGTCTGTTGTAGGTAACGCCATGCCACTTTCTACATAAGTTTGAATGGCCAACCATTCCGTTGAAGATAGAATAAATGCAGGACCGCCTGCTACTTGTGCCTTTGCAATCGCTCCAGGACCAAGGTTGAGAGTTTTAGTTTCGCTTAACATGATATTAGTTTTTTATTAGTTTGTATCAAGCAAAATTATTGCAATCTGAGTCCTTGGATTTAGGTGTTTTTACGCGTTTTACATTTTGTATAGCATTTAGGGTATTTCTACTTGGTTTTGGATTTGAAGTGTAATTGAATAAAAAAAACCGAAGCATTAACTTCGGTTAGTGTTGTATTTATAAACGATGAATTCTCTTAGATTAATCCTGCTCTTTTTAATAAAGCTTCGGGTTTAGGTTCCTGACCTCTGAATTTTTTATACAATGTCATTGGATGATCTGTTCCGCCTTGCGATAAAACAAAGTCTTTGAATTTATCTGCTACTTCTTTATTGAAGATTCCTTTTTCCTGAAAATAAGCAAACGCATCGGCATCAAGTACTTCTGCCCATTTGTAACTGTAATAACCTGATGAATAACCCCCTTGGAAAATGTGTGAGAAGGAAACACTCATGCAATTATCTTTTACATCAGGATATAAAGCGGTTGCTTCCATAGCATTTTTTTCAAAGGTTTTGACATTGTCAACTGTAATGGGTTGTCCATGGTATTCCATATCCAATAACCCAAAACTCAATTGGCGCATCGTGGCCATACCTTCCAAGAACGAAGCGCTTTCTTTTATTTTGTTCACATATTCTTGCGGAATGATTTCTCCGGTTTCATAATGTTTGGCGAAAATTGCCAAAGCCTCGGGTTCGTAACACCAATTTTCCATCACCTGACTTGGTAATTCCACAAAATCCCAATATACCGAAGTGCCCGATAAACTTGGATACATAGTATTGGCTAGCATACCGTGTAATGCATGTCCGAATTCATGGAACAACGTTGTAACTTCATTAAAAGTCAATAATGAAGGTTTCGTTTCGGTAGGTTTTGTGAAATTACAAACAATCGAAACATGCGGTCTTTCGTTTTGTCCTTCTTTAATATATTGTGATTTGAAAGAAGTCATCCAAGCACCATTTCGTTTTCCTTTTCTCGGAAAGAAGTCGGAATAGAAGATGGCGACTAAATTGCCATTCGCATCATTTACTTCAAAAGTATGAACGTCTTCATGGTATTTGTCGATATCAAAAACTTCGGTAAAAGTTAATCCGAATAATCTTTTGGCTACTTCGAAAGCACCTTCCTGGACATTTTGCAGCTTGAAATAGGGTTTTAATTTTTCATCATCCAAATTGAATAACTCCTGTTTCAGTTTTTCAGAATAATAGGCGCCATCCCATTTCTCCAATTGGTTAATATCGTTTAATTTCTTTGCGAAAGAGGTCAATTGAGCAAATTCTCTTTCGGCTGCGGGTTTTGCTTTGGCTAATAAATCATTTAAGAAAGACTTTACTTTATCGGGGTTTTGTGCCATACGTTCCTCCAATACAAAATGTGCATGTGATTCATAGCCTAATAATTGAGCTCTTTCATGGCGTAAAGTCACAATTTTTTTTACGTTTTCCTGATTATCGAAATCGTTATTTTGAAACGCTTTCTTTCCGTAGGCAATTGCAATTTCTTTTCGTAGTTCACGATTGTCAGCATAAGTAACAAAAGGCGAGTAGCTTGGAATGTCTAAAGTGAAAATCCAGCCTTCTTTTTCCTTGCTTTTGGCCAAAGAACGAGCCGTTTCGATAGTGTCTTCGGGTAAACCTGCTAAATCACTTTCGGAGGTAATGTGTAATTCGTAGTTGTTGGTTTCGGCCAAAACATTTTCGCCAAATTTCAATTTCAGTTTTGCTAATTCGGCATCGATTTCACGAAGACGTGTTTTTTTATCTTCGGCTAAAAGCGCACCGTTTCTGGAAAAACCTTTGAATTTTTTCTCTAATAAAGTGGCTTGCTCTGTAGTGAGTTGCAATGATTCTCTTTGGTCGTAAACCGATTTGATACGTTGGAATAACTCAGCATTCAATGTGATGTCATTCGCTAATTCGGTTAGCAGCGGAGAAATTTCCTGAGCTAATTTTTGCATTTCATCACTGGTTTCCGCCGAATTCAAATTGAAGAAGATACTTGTTATACGATCTAATTGCGGTCCGGCAAATTCTAATGCTTCAATAGTATTCTCAAAAGTTGGATTTTGATTATTGTTAACTATTGCGTCAATTTCGGTTTTAGTAACTTCGATTCCTTCCTTTACGGCAGGTAAATAATCGGTTAACTTAATTTGCGAAAAAGGCGCTGTATTGTGTTTAGTTTTAAAGTATTTCGTAAGAATATTCATTTGTGTATGTATTTCGTCGATTTTATTTGTTGTATACCGAAATAATAATTATGTTTGGATTGAAAACCAAATATGTAGGTTTCTTGATATTCAATTTCCTGATTACAATATATAAAATTTAAATATTGATTTAACCCATATCGATATTTATGTTTGTGTTACTTAAAAGCTCCAAATACCACATTTAGGAGCTTTTTCACTTTTATATGTTTACTTTTTCAGATTTTCAGAAGCAGTAAGTACCGCTTGTTTTAAGCCTTCTTTGTAAGCAATCATTTTATCTAAGACGGATGGATTGTTTGAACCAATGATTTGTGCTGCAAGAATACCGGCATTTTTAGCACCGTTTAAAGCTACCGTTGCAACAGGAACTCCTCCTGGCATTTGCAATATCGATAAAACCGAATCCCATCCATCAATAGAGTTACTCGATTTTACAGGAACACCAATTACTGGTAACGGGCTCATGCTGGCAACCATTCCTGGTAAATGTGCAGCACCACCGGCTCCAGCTATAATTACTGAAATACCTCTTTTGTGTGCGTTTTGGCTGAAATCAAATAATTTTTCAGGTGTTCTGTGAGCAGATACAATATCGACTTCTGTTTCGATATCAAAGTTTTTTAATATATCAATGGCTTCCTGCATGACTGGCATGTCTGAAATACTTCCCATTACGATGGCTACTTTACTCATTGTGTGTTTGTTTGCGTTTGTTTTTTAATTTAAAATATAGAAAGACTAATAACCAGGTAATTAAAAAATCAGGTATAAGTCCGGCTTCAGCTCCATGATGAAAATCATTTCCTTTTAATACAAATTGAGAATAAAATTTGAAAGGAAAACCCATTGAGAAGTTAGGGAATGTTCCTTCAATTTTATTCTTCAGCATTGAAACTACTAAAGATATAAAAGATACAACACAGAATAATATTGTACTGTGAAAACTAATCTTAAAAAAATCTTTTATGACTCTTTGCATGAAATGTTTCTAATTGCAAAAATAGAATTATTGACTAATTACTCTAATCGTATTTTTTACTTCCTCAGCTATTTTACGGGCTTCCTTCATGTCTTCATTAATAATGGTTACATGGCCCATTTTACGAAACGGACGGGTTTCACGTTTGCCATATATATGAGGAGTAACTCCTGGAATTTTCATAATTTTTTCAATGTTCTCATAAATCACTTGTCCGGAGAATCCTTCAGCTCCAACTAAATTAACCATGATTCCGGCTACTTTACTATCGGTGCTGCCCAGAGGTAAATCTAAAACAGATCTCAAATGCTGTTCAAATTGGGAAGTATAACTTGCTTCAATACTGTAATGTCCAGAATTGTGTGGACGAGGTGCGACTTCATTAACTAGAATTTCATCTTCTTCGGTTTGAAACATTTCAACAGCCAATAAACCAACGTGATTAAAAGCTTCTGAAACCCGCAATGCTATTTCTTGTGCTTTATCGGCTACTTTTTTGCTTATTCTCGCCGGGCAAATGGTGTATTCTACCTGATTGGCTTCTGGGTGGAATTCCATTTCCACCACGGGATAGGTCTTGATTTCGCCAGAAGGATTACGTGAAACAATCACTGCCAGTTCATTTTTGAAAGGAACCATATCTTCAGCGATGCATTCCACGTCAGGTAAGCCTACTAAGTCAATTGTG
>DATEDY010000026.1:0-8502 GCA_035281405.1 Flavobacterium sp. | reverse complement strand
AAAAATAATTTCAGGGATCGTACGATAGTCATTGGAACATCCTATCTTATTTTGTCTACTACGGTTTTGGGATTGAAGTCAATGACTAAGGTCAAAAGACCGGATGGAAGTTCAAATAATTCATTTCCTTCAGGTCATACGGCAACCGCTTTTGCAGGAGCCGAATTTTTATGGCAGGAGTACAAAGACAAATCCATTTGGTATGGTATAGGCGGTTATGCTGTTGCTATCGGAACGGGATTATTCCGGGTATACAATAACCGGCATTGGATAACTGATGTGGCTGCAGGAGCGGGAATAGGAATTTTAAGTACTAAAATCGCGTATTGGCTCTATCCGACAATTAACAAAAAGGTATTCGGTTCAAGGGGAAATAACGATATGACGGTTTCTGTGATTCCTTTTTATAACGGAAATCAAATCGGATTGTCTATCAGCAAAACGTTTTAATTATTATAAACTCTTGCGACTTTATCTACCCCGTCAATTTTCTTGATGTTGTCAATTAATTTTTTCAGAACAGTATTATTCGGTACCACAACCGTCAGTTTTCCATTAAAGATTCCCGCTTCACCGGAAAGTGAAATGTTTTGAATGTTTACATGCATGTTGTTTGAAATAACACGGGTTAATTCGTTTGTCAAACCAATGCTGTCCATACCTGTAATTTCGAGAGTTGCTTTAAATTCCTGTTGCGAAGAATCAATCCATCGTGCCTGAATGATACGATAGGCATAATTAGACTGCATACTGATAGCATTTGGACAATCCCGTTTGTGTACTTTGATTCCTTCGTTAATGGTTACAAAACCAAATACAGGATCGCCAGGAATTGGATTACAACAGGAGGATAATTTATAATCCAATCGGTCTTGTTCCACACCAAAAACGAGTAAGTCATAATTACTGGTGAGTTCTTCTTTTTGTAACTGTTCCGGATTGGTTGGCGTACGTTTGATTTTGTTTTTGAAGAAATTGAAGAAGGTATTGCTTTTTTGAGCAGCATAATCTTTCAATTGCTGGTTGTCAATGGATCCGATACCAATACGGTAAAACAAATCCAAACTGGTTTTTAATTTTAAAAACGCTACCAATTCATTGACTGAAGTTTCATTCAAAGTGATTTTTAAATGACGCAGTTTTCTTTCCAGGATTTCTTTTCCTTCTTCTGCAATTTTCTTGGTATTCTCGTTGAGTACGTTGCGGATTTTATTTTTGGCTCTTGCTGTAGTTACATAATCCAACCAGTTGGCGGTTGGTTTTTGATTGGCTGATGTAATAATTTCCACCTGATCACCACTTTTCAACTCATGATTTAGTGGAACTAATCTTCCGTTAACTCTGGTTCCTCTTGTTTTTACACCAATTTCAGAGTGGATGGCAAAGGCGAAATCCAATGATGTGGCACCTTTTGGTAATGATTTGATTTCTCCTTTCGGAGTAAAGACGTAGATTTCTTTGGCATACAGATTCATTTTGAAATCTTCCACAAAATCAACAGCATTTGTTTCCGAATTCTCCAAGGCTTCTTTTAATAAATTCAGCCAAGTATCTAAACCGCTTTCCTCGTTAGCGCCTTGTTTGTATTTGTAGTGTGCTGCGTATCCTTTTTCAGCAATTTCATCCATTCTCTCGCTTCGCACCTGAATTTCAACCCATCTTCCCATCGGTCCCATCACGGTGATGTGCAAGGCTTCATATCCTGTTGACTTCGGAGAGGAAATCCAATCGCGAAGTCGGCTTGGTGATGGACGGTAATGATCGGTCACTACTGAATAAATCTTCCAGGCCAGGAATTTTTCATCATGTGGATTGGATTTATAAACGATGCGTAATGCAAATTTGTCATAAACTTCGTCGAAAGTTACATTCTGTGCCGCCATTTTACGACGGATGGAGTAAATCGATTTTGGTCGTCCTTTAATGATATATTCGATGCCCTCTTCATCCAATGATTTTTTCAAAACATCAGAAATACTTTTAATATAAGCATCTTGTTCTTCTTTGGTTTCTTTGATTTTACTTACAATATCGTTGTAAACAACCGGTTCGGTGTATTTCAAACCTAAATCTTCCAATTGTGTTTTGATATTGTACAATCCCAAACGATGGGCAAGAGGAGCATAGATATACAGTGTTTCAGAAGCAATTTTAACCTGTTTGTAATCGGCCATGGATTCCATGGTTTGCATATTATGGAGTCTGTCGGCCAGTTTGATAATGATTACACGAACATCGTCATTCAAGGTTAATAACATTTTACGGAAGTTTTCCGCCTGCATGGAAATGTTCATATCCTTTTTAACCTGAGATATTTTGGTTAATCCGGCAACTAATTGCGCTACTTTAGGATTGAACATCTTTTCGATATCTTCGACAGTGATATCCGTGTCTTCTACAACATCGTGCATTAAGGCAGCGGCAATGGCAGTGGCACCCAAACCAATTTCTCCGGCTACAATTTTAGCAACGGCAATGGGATGAAATATATAGGCTTCACCAGATTTACGGCGCTGATCCTGATGTGCCTCTACAGCTACATCAAATGCTTTTCTGATCAGTTTTTTGTCTTCGGGTGAAAGTGTTTGGTAACTTATGCGAAGTAGTTCTTTGTATTCCTGAGCAATTGCCTTGTTTTCCTTCTCGATATCTATCTCAACCATGTCATTCTTCTTCTATTCCTTAAATTTACTCACTTTTACAAACATTACAAAAGATTGTGCGAAAATTAGGTTATTTTTTAACACCTTTTGTATTGATTTTTGAAAATTCTAAATCATGGAAATCATAACTGAAATCGGTTAGCTCAGAAATCGCTTTCATTGTCATTTTCTTTCCTTTGTTTTCGAATGTCATAAAGGCATCGGCAGTCAGGCTGCGATTGTCCCATTTTACAATAAAAGTGTCTTCTTTATAGCTTAAAATTTGTCCTTTCAGGTTTTTAGAGCGACTCGATTTGAAGTAATATTTTCCGTTGGACTGAAACAATTCGATTTCGCCAAACCAGTTGTCTTTGTATTTTCCTAAATAAGGGAATGCGAAAGTTTCTTTAGCGATGCTGAAAGCCTCCGTCATGGTTTTTTCATGATTTTTAAAAGCGGTGGCTTCTCTTTCGCTGTATAATTTTATATAGTCTTTGGTTTCGACATTCAGATAACTGTCTTTAATGGTGTTGGTAATCGCAGAGAATGCACCGCCCGATTGTTGGTTGGTAAACACAATAATACCTAAATTGATTTCCGGAATTAAAGTGAACTGCGTTACGTTACCTTCTAAACCACCAGTATGAGATAATTGCTTGTAACCTTTGATATCGCTCAAAAACCAACCCAAGCCATAGCCACTGAAATGAGTGTTATAAGGTGCTCTAGTGAAACTTGGAGTAATCGTTTGTAATTGCCCCATTTCTCTGTATTGTGCTTCGGAAATAAGAGGTTTGTTGTTTTCCAGTTTTCCTCCGTTTAATTGTACCAAAGCCCATTTGCTCATATCGGCAACACTGGAATAAATTCCGGCAGCACCATCAAAGATATGACTGTTGTATCTTGGAATGATGACTAATTTATCATCGGTTGGAACATGTGGATCGATAACATTTGAAGTATCTTTTAAATTGCCAACGAAGCTTACGCTGTTTGTCATTCCCACTGGATTTAAAATACGTTCCTGAACAAAATCAGCCCATGATTTACCACTCACTTTGGCTACTACTTCACTGGCAGTAACATACAAAACATTGTTATATTCAAAGTTGTTTCTGTAGCTGGTAACCGGTTTTAAAAATCGGATGTTGGAAACCAATTCCGTTGGCGTAAAATCGGTACCGTCAGGCCAAACCATCAAGTCACCTGCACCTAAACCTAAACCGCTTCGGTGTGTTACCAAATCACGAATAGTAAATTGTTTGGTCACATAAGGATCATACATTTTAAAATGTGGTAAGTATTGTGTGACTTTGTCATCCCATTTTATTTTGCCTTCATCGACTAAAATCGCTAATGCAGTACAGGTAAATGCCTTACTGTTTGAAGCAATACCAAATAATGTGTTTTCATTTACAGGTTCATTGGTTTGCAGTGATCTCACTCCATATCCTTTAGTATGAACTATTTTACCGTCTTTGATTACTGCAACAGCAATTCCTGGAACATTAAAGGCGGTTAATGCTTTATTGGCTACTTCGTCTATTTGTTGCGAAGTAATTTGGGCGAACGCATTATAGCTTAATAGTACTAATGCATAAAAGTAAATTTTCTTCATATGGTGTTGTATTTTTCTAATGCTGATTGAATGTTGGAATATAGTTCATTTTCCCAATTGATGGATTCAATGACCGGGAATTTTTTGTTCTTACGGAAATCAGTTGGTGCAATAATGATTGGAAATTTTTGATTGGTTGATTTTGCTGCCAACGTAAAAACTTCTTCAATGTTTTTATCACCGATGGGTATGCAGCCAATGGTTACTTTTTTTCCGTGAATCATAATGTCACCCCCCAAGTCGGTACGATGATCCAATTTGGCCTTCTCCAAATCAAAAGCATTGGGATAGCTGACTTTCATTGAAAGATGGTAACGGCTGTTGGGATTGAGGTATTCCATAGCGTAAATACCTTCCGGAATTTGTTTGTCTCCGTTTACTAATTTCGGACCTATTTTTCCACTGAAAGCAGTGAAATCATAAGTTTTCAGCAGTTTATAACCAGAATTTTGGTTCTTAGCATACAACTCCAGTTTTTTGGTGTCTTTGAAAGCTAATAATGCAATTTCAAAGTTAGTGGAATCTATTTTGGCTTTTTCAAAGTCAATTTTATTGTTTTCAAAAACTCTTTTTTCGTATTTGGAAACGACTTGTTCGACGGTGTATTTAACTTTGTGTTTGAAATACCAATCGGTGATTTTTTTTCTGAAAATCATCAGGATAGTCATAATACCAAGAATTAGGAAAAAGAGTTTCTTTATCATTTGAAATTGCGTTGTCTTTTAGCTTCAAAAATCAATATGGCAGCAGCTACAGAAACATTCATACTGTCAATTTCACCCTGCATTGGGATGATAATATTTTGTGTGGCATGATCACGCCATTCCTGACTTAAACCTGTTGCTTCGGTACCAACAACTAAAGCAGTGGCAGCCTTATAATCCTGCACATGATAGCTCGTCGAATTTTGTAGCGTAGCCGCATAAAAACGAATATTATTTTCTTTTAAATAACCGATGATTTCTTCGGTTGTACCCACAGCGATCTGGTTGGTAAAAATGCAACCTACACTGGAACGAACAATATTCGGGTTGAACATGTCACTTTTCGGATTGGCAATAATTACCGCATCCAAGTTAGCAGCATCGGCAGTACGTAGCATGGCGCCAATGTTTCCCGGTTTTTCAGGAGCTTCGGCTACTAAAATCAAAGGATTGTCAGGTAATTGTAAATCGGATAAATGAAAAGATTTGGCTTTGGCTACTGCCAAAATACCTTCGGTAGTGTCGCGATAGGCTAATTTTTGATAGACATCACGGGAGATTTCTATTCGTTCAATTTCAGTTTTTGCGAATTTTGCTATTTGCGAATGATCCAATACGTCATTACAATATAAGATCGTAAGTAATTCATAACCGCCTTTTAAAGCCAGTTCAATTTCGCGAACGCCTTCTATTAAAAATGTGCCGGTTTTTTTACGCTCTTTGGATTTTTCCTGAAGTAAAACCAAAGATTTGATATATGGATTTTGTACCGAAGTGATTTGTTTCAATGGGAGAATTGCTAAGTTACTGAGTTGCTAAGTTACTAAGTTTTTTTAAACTCCAAATCAGAAAAATCAAATGGGTTAAAGAATTCCTCGGGCTTTAATTTCCAAATATTTATTGATGGTATCCAGCGTTAGATTCTCCGGCTGGGTGAGCACCGTATAAATTCCATACTTTTTCAATTCATTGACAATTAAACGTTTTTCAAAAGTGAATTTTTCGGCAATGACTTTGTCATATACTTCCTGAATGGTGTCGGTTTTTTTATCGATGAACTGATTCAATTCGGTATTGTTAAAGAAAACCACGACTAATAAATGATTTTTAGCAATTCCTTTTAAATAAGGCAATTGACGATGCAAATTGTCCAGCGTTTCAAAATTGGTGTATAAAATAATCAGACTTCGGTGTGTGATGTTTTTCTTGATGTCCACATACAATCTGCTGTAATCACTTTCAAAAAAATCAGTTTTGATATTATAAAGTGATTCCAGGATTTTTTGCATTTGTGAGGAACGTCTTTCGGCAATCACTCTGTTTTCTACTTTTTTAGAGAAACTCAGCATTCCAGCTTTGTCTTGTTTTTTTAGAATAATATTGGATAAAACCAAAGTGGAATTGATAGCATAATCCAATAGACTCAAACCATTGAAAGGCATTTTCATGACACGCCCTTTATCGATTAGCATATAAACTGATTGTGATTTTTCATCCTGAAACTGGTTGACCATTAAGGCATTTTTCTTTGCAGTGGCCTTCCAGTTTAATGTTCTGATATCATCACCCTGAACATATTCTTTGATTTGTTCGAATTCCATGGTATGCCCAATTTTTCTGATTTTTTTCAAACCATATTGATGCAGATTATTCGAAAATGCCATTAAATCATACTTTCGCAATTGAATGTAAGAAGGGTAAGTAGGTACCATTTGTCCGCTATCAAAAATAAAGCGTTTGGAAATAAGACGAAGTGGTGAAGAAACATAAATGTTCAGGTTTCCAAAGTGATATTCACCACGTTGTGTAGGGCGTAAATTATAGCTTAAGATATCTTCCGATGACGCTTTTATTTTTTTGTTAATTTCAAAATTACGGACTTGAAACTGAAATGGAATTTCATCAATAATTTTTATCCAAACAGGAAATGTAAAATAGTTTTTAATTTCTAGTTGGATAGGGTTTTCATCTCCATTGGAAAGTTTTTCAGGTGTAATTCTTGAGGCTTCGATACCCGTTTTAGCAAAAAAGACGATCAGGATATCTAGGAACAAAAACGTTAACAGCACCAATAAAACATTCCACGTCATGTTGTAAAGCACAGGAAACATAAATGCCAAACAGAATAACGCTACGATACCGATAAGGCAGTAGAAAAAGAAATTATTGAGGTATAGTTTTTTAAAAAATTTCAAACCAGTTTTTTTTAGATTAAAAATTATCGTGGAATTTCTACCGAATCAATGATTTGTTTGATTACTTCAATGCTGGTGATACCTTCCATTTCTCGCTCAGGAGTTACAATAATACGGTGTTGTAATACCGGAATTGCTGCTTCTTTGATATCTTCTGGCGTTACGAAATCACGACCTTTAATTGCTGCAAAACCTTTGGCAGCATTTAAAATCGCTATAGAAGCACGAGGAGAAGCACCTAAATAAATGAAAGCGTTTTCTCTTGTATTCGTAACAATTTTTGCAATGTACTGGATTAAATTGGGTTCGATGATAACTTGTTTAACCAGTGCCTGATAGTTTATAATATCCGATGCGGTTAAAATAGCCTTGATGTTTTCTAATTTGTTATTGCTTTGCAATGAATGCTCTCGTTGGATAATTGCTATTTCTTCGTCTAATTTAGGGTAATCAATGCTCACTTTAAACAAGAAACGGTCTAACTGTGCTTCGGGTAAACGATACGTTCCTTCTTGTTCCACCGGGTTCTGTGTGGCAATAACTAAAAATGGTGCATTCAAAGTGTATTGAGTACCATCAATAGTGATTTGACGTTCTTCCATTACTTCAAATAATGCCGCTTGTGTTTTTGCCGGAGAACGGTTGATCTCATCGATTAAAATCAAGTTAGAGAAAATTGGTCCTTTCTTGAATTCAAATTCAGATTTTTTCAAATCGAATACAGAAGTTCCTAAAATATCTGAGGGCATCAAATCGGGTGTAAACTGGATGCGGCTGAAATCAATATTCAACGTTTTAGCAACTAATTTAGCTGTAATGGTTTTAGCTACTCCCGGAACTCCTTCTAAAAGTACATGACCATTTGATAAAATAGCGACTAATAACTGGTCAATCATTTTTTCCTGACCTACGATAACGCTTGAGATTTCTCTTTTTATAGCATTTATATTTTCTAAAAGCGGATTTAAATTGATGCGCGACTCAAAGTTTACTTCCTGTGTTGTATTCTCTTCCATAATTATTAGTCTTTATGTAAAACGTTTTCTATTGCTGTTGAAATTTGTATTAAATCAGCCTCGATAGCAGAATGCGGACTTTTTCTGTGCGCATTAATCAAGTACACTGCTTTTTCGATAACCTGTATGTCTTTACCTGATTTTTGGTGTAACTTCCTGATGAAATAATCATCTAAATTAGAAGTATCCATTAAATATTCATTACGTATTCTTTCGAGGAAATAAATGATTTTTTTCTCAATGATATTGTCATGATCTCCTTCCTGATGGTATAAATTTCCTATGGTTTTTACAAAATCAATAGTCGTGTTGTGTAACGGTTTGATG
>DATEDY010000025.1:0-2580 GCA_035281405.1 Flavobacterium sp. | reverse complement strand
GCAGGTAATACAGGTTTAGGTGTTGGTTTAGTACATTATTTGAATTTCTCCTATAGAGCAGACTGTAACTGTTACACTCCTGAAACCTATTTTAATGACCACTTCAAGTTGAGAAGTGAGATTTCTTACAACAAAACCAAGTTAAACCATTTTGGCCACTGGGTTGATCCTGATAAAACTTCGATTGCGGCTCAACAATTGAGAGCAATGTCCGGAAGTACTTCAGTTACTAATATAGGTATGCAATTGGAATTTTATCCGTTCAGTATTCGTGATTTTACTTCTAACACTGGTACTTTTGGACCCTTTTTGAGTTTAGGAGGCCAATTCAGCTTTTACAAACCGGAGGTGGGAACCACATACGGTGACGGAAGACTATTAAACCAAGCTAATATTTACCCTAAATACTGGACTCCTTCAGATGGAGAAGCACATGGTTTCACTAATGAAAAAGGAAGTACATGGTCAATTGTATCGAGTGTAGGTAGCCGTTACAAGCTAACTCCTTTATCGGATTTAATTTTAGACTTACGTTTCCAGTACTACTTCTCGAACTGGGTTGATGGTTTGAACCCTAATGAAGATCTTTATCCTGAAAATAAAGCTAATGATTGGAATGTATGGTTAAACTTCGGATATATATATTACTTAGATTAATCAGAATACAAAATATAAAAAAACCCAAGTTGTTCAACTTGGGTTTTTCTTTTTATGCTAATGCCTGTTTTAAATCTTCTATCAAATCCTCTACATCTTCCACTCCGACACTCAAACGAACCAAATCATCGGTAATACCGATTTCCTTACGTTTGTCTTCCGGAATCGAAGCGTGCGTCATTAAAGCCGGGTGATTGGCTAATGATTCCACACCACCTAATGATTCGGCTAAAGTGAAAACTTTTACTTTCTCCAGGAAGCTGATCGCATCTTGCTTAGCTCCTGATTTAAATGTAAAGGTCACCATTCCTCCGAAACCACCTTTCATTTGTTTTTTAGCGATTTCATGAAACGGATGGTTTTCCAAACCTGGGTAATATACTCTTTCCACTTTTGGATGGTTCACTAAAAACTCAGCAATTTTAGCTCCGTTCTCACAGTGGCGCTGTACACGTAAGTGCAGGGTTTTGATTCCTCTTAACACCAAGAAAGAATCCTGCGGTCCTAACGTAGCACCTGTAGCAAATTGCTTGAAGTGTAATTCATCACCCAAAACCTTATCTTTAATAACTAGTGCTCCAGCGATAACATCACTGTGTCCTCCTAAATACTTAGTAGCCGAATGCATTACGATATCAGCGCCCAAGTCCAATGGCTTTTGCAGGTATGGTGTAGCAAACGTGTTATCTACAGCGAATAAGATATTGTGTTTTTTAGTGATTTCAGCAATGGCGGCGATATCGGCTAATTTCATCAGTGGATTGGTTGGTGTTTCCACCCAAACCAATTTCGTGTTTTCATTGATTAATGCCTGGAAACCTTCCAAATCATTCATATCCACAAAATGGAATTTGATTCCACTGTCTTTATATAAACGAGTAAACAAACGGTAAGTTCCTCCGTATAAATCGTCCATAGCGATGATTTCGTCACCTGCTTTGAATAACCGAAGCAAACAATCCGTTGCTGCTAATCCAGAAGAAAAAGCCAGACCTCTTGCTCCATTTTCGATAGATGCCAATGCATCTTCCAAAGCAGTACGCGTTGGATTAGCTGCACGGCTGTATTCGTACTCCGGATTCAATGGTTTGCCTGGGCTTGTTTGCACAAAAGTAGAGGTTTGGTATACCGGTGGCATAACCGCTCCGGTACTTGGATCATGGTGTTGTCCACCATGTATAACTTTAGTATTGAATTTCATTCTAATAATTTTAGCTTGTAAATTTACTTCTTATTTCGGTATTATAAAAACTTCTTGATTTGCATCATGATTCCTGTGTGCATTCCTTCGTGGTAATTATTGAATTCCATGGCGTCGTGTGCATTTTTAACGGTATAACCTGTCGAAGTAGTGAACTCATTATAACTTTTAAAAACACCTTCCTGAAAGTCTTTTTTGGCTTGTTCCAAAGTAGCAAACAGTAAGGTTTTCATCTCATCGATTTCCTCCTGAGTCACATCCGACTCCGGTTTAGTACCTTTCATGTATTTTGCCACCATAGCATCGGAAACCATCATTGGCAATCCTGACAAACGATACACCAACATTTGCTGTACCACTACAATGTGTCCGATATTCCATATGATGTTATTACTAAAACCATCCGGAATCTTATTCAATTGTTCCAAAGTATGATTTTCCAAAAATTTCAAGAGAACGTTTCGTCCCAAGTGATTGATTCTAAATGTGTATTCCATAGTTAGCTTAGTGTTTATAATGCGATAAAATCTTCAGTTTTAGGAAAAGCATTCATCACTTCCTGAACGATTTCCGGTGTTGGCGTAGCCAGTTTTCTCAACTTTGTATCCATCCAGGCACCGTCAACGCTGATTACGGCACACAATTCGTCCCTTTGATTTTTCAATTCATGAACAATTGTCCAACGGGAAGCATCGGCTTTCATTTTTCCCATTTTTGTAGTA
>DATEDY010000024.1:0-7476 GCA_035281405.1 Flavobacterium sp. | reverse complement strand
AATTCATGTTCCTAAAAACTATGCAATCATCGAAAAAGTTTCCGGAGATTTGGATAAAGACGGAATAAACGAATTAGTAATGGCCTTTGACATTCAAAAAATTGAAAAAACAGGAGAGAACAAAGAAAATAGTGATTCTTTTGATGGCGTGCCAAGAGAACTTCGCATATATAAGAAAAAAAACAAACAATGGATACTTTGGCAAAAATCCAATCAAGCACTTTATGGAAGCCGTGATGGTGGTATGATGGGCGATCCTTTCGAAGAAATGAAAATTGAAAACGGTATACTGCATATCAGTCAAAGTGGCGGTAGTAGCTGGAAATGGGGACATACCGATAAATACCGTTATCAGGATGGAGAGTTTCTGTTGATTGGTTATACAAGCACTGCCGGAAAAATTTGTGAATATTGGAAAAACGTTGATTTTAATTTGCTTACTGGAAAAATGATTGTGGAAATGGAATATGAAAATTGTGAAGAGGAAAATACACCACAAGAAGCGTTCAAGAGCGAAAATGAAACTATCTACAAAAAAGGATTAAAAATCACACTAAAAGACCGCCGGGCTAAAGAAATCAAAATTGTAACTCCGAGATACAAACACGAGATTTATATCGCTACGACCGACTAGCACTACTTTTTTGTGCTTTTAATATTGTAAACCGCTCCAAATAATCAAAAATCTATGGAAAACTATTCGGTATTTAGAAAATATCCAACACTAGGACAGGCTCAAGAATTGATTGCTTTACTCGAACAAAATAACATTGCTACACAGCTAGCTGATAATATTGCTCCTTTTGACGCTACATTTTCAGGTAATACGATACAAAATCAATACGAAATAAAAATCCGCCCTTCTGATTTTGAAAAAGCAACACAATTAGTTGATGAACTTGCTGAAAATGAAATTGAACAAGTTGCCGAAGATCATTATTTATTTGATTTCACCAATGAAGAATTGTATGAAATCCTAATCAAATCCGACGAATGGAGCGAATTTGATTATGCTTTGGCACAAAAAATCCTGACGCAAAGAGGAAAATCCATCGACAAAGATTTACTGGAAGGTTTAAAAAAAACCAGATTGGAACTATTGGCGAAACCTGAAGATAACCAAAAGCCATGGATAATTGCAGGCTATGTATTTGCGCTATTGGGTGGATTAATCGCTATTGTAATCGGTTACGCATTATGGAAATCGAAAAAGACACTCCCGGACGGAACAAAAGTAGATTCGTATAAACCTATGGATCGCATGCATGGGAAAAATATCTTTTTCCTAGGCATAATTGTATTACTAGTGACTGTATTTTTACAAGTATTGATTGCGTGATAAGGCTTTTCGAATGAAACAAGATGCTAATAATACAATGTAAAGCCCATGGTTTTGCACAAGGTATATTGATTTTCATATAATTCTTCTACAATGGTCACAACATCATCGTACTCCTGACACAGTCTGAAAAATTGATGATCAATTACCGTACTCAAAATAGGAACCGCTTTGCTGTAACCTGATACTGCTTTTGCACCAGTAACATCAAGAAAATATTGTGCCTGTTCTTCATCCAATTCCAAAAGCTTGGTATTGGCAAAATGGAGCATTTTCCCTTTGAGTCTGCCTTCAAAAACTTCGGCAATTTCTTCTAAGGTATAGTAATAATTATCCAATACAATAGCGTTGTCTTTACCAGCAAATACAAGGTAAATAATAGCGTAATCCTTAAAGTTTCTATCTTCGTACAGTAACGCATTCAGACTTTCTTCCACACCTTCAATACTGTCGCAGGTTTTGTAAATATTGGTGATATCGTACTGCAGGGCTAATCCTTCCAGAAAAGGTACAATGGGACTGTCCCGATTGACCGTTACATCAGTAACGCCTTCCAGGCAAAATAGTTTACAGGTTTCGTGATTTCGTGGCATTTGGCAATTTTTATTAAAGGTACTAAGGATTGGAATGCCAACCAAATTCATCAGTGGTAACTGACAATTTCTTTACTTTTTACTAATGCAAAGAACCAATTTCTTTCCATTATTTTACTGACTTTTCCTAATTTTACTATTATCAAATCCAAAACAAAACACACTAAATACGAATGAAACCAATACTATCTTATGAATCGAAAAAAACAGATTAAAGACTTTTATAACGAAGCAGTTAGCTATCCCGACTTAGCTAAAAAGTTGAACAGCATTGGAGTGGAATCTTATACCGTTGCTACCGCCACCGGATCGTTATTGTATCGGTTTGCTGAAGGCGAAACAGTCTTGCATCAGGAAAATAGCACAACCCGAATCATAGCGGCACAGTTTGATGAACAGTTAACCGTTCAGGCCATCAGAGACAATCAACAGGGCAAGTCGGATTATCCCGGCTTTATGAATGCCATTGCTGCTGCAGGTGTGTATTTTTATGAGGCTACGCTAAACGGAAACAACAGAAGAGTAACCTATATTGGAAAAGGAGGTTACTACGAAGAAGCTATCCCATAACGCAATTTAAAGATCAAAATCTGTTGGACGGTCTTTAACAAAAATTACGCTTCTTTTTTCTTTAATTTTTTCATCTTTTGATTGGATTCATATTCTTTTGGTTACATTTGTGACTCTTGTCCCCAAACAAGTAAAAAACAATATCTTAACCTATTACAAATGAAAAAAACACTACTATGTTTATCTACCGGTTTTCTTCTGATCAGCTGCCAGTTTTCGCCTGATTTTGAAGAAGCAAAAACTCCGCTCCCAGACACTAAAACAGTGCTGATGAGCACTACCGGCGCGGTTACTGCATTGACATTTATCAATGATTATGTCAAAAAAAGTGACAGTATGGATACTGTTGAAACCTTGAATTGGGTGAATGCCCATACTGATGTCTCGCAGGAATTTAAAGATTCACTAAACTTACTCGTTACCGAAGCGCAATTAAAAGATCCTGAATTAGGTCTGGGCGCCGATCCTATTTTTGATGCGCAGGACAATCCCGATGAAGGATTTGAAATTGTAGCAACAGATTCAAAATCAGGCTATATTACCGTGAGAGGTAAACAATGGAAAGAATTCAAAGTGAATTTAAAAATGAAAAATGAAAACGGTAAATGGCTGGTTGACGGTTGTGGTATCGTAAACATTCCATTGGAAAAAAGAATACATCGATAAACCGTTACAATCAGATTACTGTCCCCATGAAGAAAAAAATTACATACTTATTCATTTCCTTTACACTTTTTGCCATTACTCTTAATGCGCAAACTGCTGCTAAAAAAGAAGTTTTCAGCAAAGAGTTCAATTGGACAATAACCCTTCCCGAAGGATTTGAATCCATGAGTCAGGAAGAACAGGAAAGAATAGAGAAAAAAGGCAAAGATGCTTTGGAAACCACCACCGGAATACCTATTGAAAATCATGTGAAAAGCATTTTCGTATTCAAGAAAGACCAAGCCCATTATTTTGAAGCGAACTACCAGCCTTTTGATACTGCAGTTGATGGCAATTATGACGAATCATGTAAAGCAGTATATGATATTCTTTTCGAAACATTCCAAACACAAATGGCCGGTGCTAAAATCGAAAGATTCAATGCCACCGAAAAAATTGACGGATTGGAATTTCATACTTTCACTGTAAAAGTGCAATTACCCAATAATATGGTAATGACTATGATGATGTTCAACCATCTTTATGGCAAAAAAGACTTATCGGTAAACATCATTTATATTGATCCGACGAAAGGAATGGAAATGCTTGATTCTTTAAGAAAATCAAAGTTCAAAAAATAATCAATATTGTATTGAAAATAGCGGAAAGCCAAAGATACCTCGTTTCTTTGGCTTTCTTTTTATATAATCTCCCCCATTTTATTGTACTTATTACGGTATTCAATAGGGTTTAAACCCGTAATTTTCTTGAAAATGGTACGAAATGCCTTGGTATCGGTATAGCCAACATCATACATGACTTCATTGATGTTCTTCCGACTTGTTTCGAAACTCTTTTTGGCATACTCTATTTTAACTCTGTTAATGTATTCCAATACAGAATTGTTCGTTGCCGTTTTAAAGCGTCTCTCAAAACTTCTTCTACCTAAAGAGACTTTATCGGCCAGTTCATCAATGGTTATTTTGTCCTGGATATTATTTTCAATAAATTCCTGTGCCAGCTTCACTGCATCATCATTATGATTTTTCTGCCCTTGAAACATGGCAAAAGCCGCCTGACTGTCTCTGTCTATATCAATGGCAAAATATTTAGACGCCAGAATTGCTGTATGCCGGTCGGTATACTTTTCTACCAAATGCAGCAACAGGTTCCAATAGGAGTTAGCGCCACCACTGGAATAAATCCCCTGTTCTTCGGTAATGATGCTACCATCAATAACTTCTACACTCGGAAACATTTCCCTGAATTCATTCTGAAATCCCCAATGGGTTGAACATTTTTTATCATTGAGCAACCCTGTGGAAGCCAATAGAAAAGCGCCAACACATAAAGAGGCTACTTCGGCACCTTTATCGTATTGTTCTTTGATCCAAGGCAACAGCTTCAGATTTTGGTCAATAGCCGTTTTCATATCACCGAACAAAGCCGGAATAACAATCAGATCGGTTGACGTTACATCCTGTAGCAATTGCGATGTATTCACCGTGTACAATCCGTCATTCAATTGGACTTCCTTGGTTAGACCTACCAATTGGACTTCAAACAAGGGTTGCTTGCCAGAAACAGCCATAAACTGATTCACAGCAGAAAACAAATACTGAGGATCGGCAATAGCCTGCAAAACAGAACTCTCCGGAACTAAGATACTAACACTCTTCATATTACTTTACGTTACTATTTTCAAAGATAAGTACTGTTTGTCGTAAATCACCCTTTTGTTGTCATTTTTACACAATATGCTTTTACTATTTCTGTCCCAACTTTGTACTATCAAATAACAATAAAAAAATATACATCATGTCAACAAAAATTTTTATCAATCTGCCGGTAACCAATTTACCAAAAGCAATGTCTTTTTACACAGCAATCGGGTTTACCAACAATCCGCAATTTACAGACGAAACCGCAGCATGTATGGTCTTAACCGAAGAAATCTATGTTATGCTGTTAACACATGCAAAATTCAGTGAATTTGTCACCAAAGCAATTGGTGATACTTTAAAAACCGCTTCGGCTATTTATTCACTGTCAGTAGATAGTATCGAAACAATGAACAGTATAGTGGACAAAGCCTTACAAGCCGGTGGCAAAGAACCTTCTGAGCCTAAAGATTACGGCTTTATGCAACAACGCTGTTTTGAAGATCCTGACGGACATCTATGGGATGTTTTTTACATGGATATGACTAAGTTTCCGCAACAATAACAAGCCTAAAAATGGTACAACTGAGTGCATACTTCACTTTTAACGGGAACTGCCGGGAAGCCATGACATTTTACAAAGAATGTCTGGGTGGAGAACTCGAACTACAAACCGTAGCCGATTCTCCCATGGGAGAACAATTACCAACTAAAATCAAAGAATGTATTCTGCATGCCAAGCTAAGAAGTGAAACCATTATCATCATGGGTACAGATATGGCTCCTGAGCATCTGGTCAAAGGAAATACTGTATCCATGGTACTCACTTTCCGCAGTGAAAAAAAACTAAAGGAAGTATACCAAAAGCTGTCCAAGGACGGAGAAGCATCCCATCCGCCAGAACTTACCTTTTACGGTACATTGTTTGGGAATCTAACCGATAAATTCGGGCACCACTGGCACTTCCACTACTAACAGAAAAAATAAACAAACCCTCTAAAAACATACAATATGAAAACAACGAAAATAATATTCTGGACCACAACCATCATCATTTTCATCATGGAAGGCATCATTCCGGCCTTAACATCGCAAACAGAACTTGCCAAACAAGGTATCGACCATTTGCAGTATCCCGTTTACTTTGCCAATGCGTTGGTCATCTTCAAAATATTGGGTGCAATCACTGTTATTGTTCCAAAGGCGCCAAGATTCCTTAAAGAATGGGCTTATACCGGCTTTGGGTTTGTATTTGTCTTTGCAGCCATCAGTCATTTAGCCATCGACGGATTCGGGTTGCAAACCTTAATTCCACTGTTGTTCTTAGGCATTCTTATTGCTTCTTATAGATCCTATCACAAACTAAATCCGCAGCATCATGTCGTTTCAAGCGTATCTTAACAATATTGAGGCAAAGACCGGTAAAGCGCCGGCCGACTTCAAACTGCTTGCCGAAGCGAAAGGATTTGTCAAAGACGGAGAAGTGATTCCGACGGTTAAAGCAACACAAATCACCAATTGGCTCAAAGAAGAATTCGAATTGGGTCACGGACACGCCATGGCAATTTACGCCGCTTTCAAAGGCAAAACCGAATAAAATCGCATGGCTACTGCATAACTCAAGTGGACACTTACAATAAGTAGTCCACTATTTTTTTATAGGAAAAAACAGTGTTGAAAATAGGTGTTTTCACTGATAGCCAGAATAACAGACCATCGTAATTTTATATGAAAAAACAACACTATCATGGCTATCGATTTTTTAGTTTCCAGTGCTATTTTGCCCAGCGGCAGAAAAGTCTATTATGGCAAAAAAGCGTCTAACAACGAAGAGAAATTCACCATAGGATACAGTACCATGTATGAAGGCAACTTCGGTTTGTACAATATTTTACAGACCCAGGGACAAATCTATCGTCCGGAAGATTATCCACAATATGGGTTCTGGAGTTATTTTCTTTATCCTACCGCAATGGCGGAAAGCAAAGGTTCTTTTAAATGCCTGAATACTTATGATCGTGCCCGATTTACTTTCGGATTCATGCAATATGCCGCCCATGTTCCCAACGGTGATTTTGTCGTATTTCTGAAACAACTACTGCAACTTCCAGAAGGTGCCGCTTATTTTCCCAAGCTGGTACTGAAGGACAACCGTATCCATTACCGTTCGGCTAACGGCACACTGACATTACTTGAAAATGATACCAGTACAAAGGCGCTGATGGATTACCTGAATCCTTCTTTATCGGAAGTTGAAAATCAAGAGTTGATTTGCGCTGCAAGAATGGTCCATTGGTCAGGAACAAGTCCGCAACACCGGGAGCTTCAGGTAGCAACCGCTATTAATCACTACCAGAAAAACATGAAATCCTATGATGCCCGATTTGGATTGGATGGCATGCCAGCCAAAGTCTGTGCATTGGTATGCGATATCCGTCATCAGGGTCGGGGTCTCAATGACCGTATTGCAGCAGCTTTGCATACAAATGGCGACTATGAGAAGGCTTACAATAATCTTTGTACTATTGGCCAGGCAAAATACCAAACCCGCATTTCCACTGTAAAAAATGCCATCAAAAAATTAAGTGATCAGGGACTTTTCCAAATGAAATATGATTCGCAAAGCGAATCGTTTGTAGCACTCTGATGCTATTACTTACCACCGGTA
>DATEDY010000023.1:0-6768 GCA_035281405.1 Flavobacterium sp. | reverse complement strand
AACTTTTCCATATGATTCACCAACATCATTGCAATTAGATGTTAATTCAAAAAAGGAAAATACTGAATTGGAATTATTTGCTGGTACAATTATTAATTACGGAAAAAAATTAGGAATAAAAACTGATGAAACATTAAAAATTCGTCAAGAAATTGAGCAATTATAGTGAAAAATAACGCACAACTATTTGCCGCATTAATCTATTCAGAAGTTACAAAGAAAACCCAATGACGAAAGTTGTTGGGTTTTCTTTTTCGTTCTTTTCAAGTCAAAACCGTATCTTTGAAGGAAAAGTTGCACGTAGTATCATGGACGAATCTCTCAATAAATTTGACCGTATTATCGCTATTCTCATCCAATTGCAATCCAAAAAGATTGTCAGAGCACAGGATTTGTCCGATCGGTTCAATGTGAGTCTACGCACCATATACAGAGACATTCGCACTCTAGAAGCATCCGGAGTTCCTATTTATAGTGAAGCAGGTATTGGCTACTCTCTAATGGATGGTTATCGCTTACCTCCCATTATGTTTACCCGTGAAGAAGCCAGTAGTTTTATTGCCGCCGAAAAGCTGATGCAGAAGTTTACCGATACTGCCTTAGATCAACATTACAAATCGGCGATGTACAAACTCAAAGCCGTATTGAAAAATAGCGATAAAGATTGGCTGGATGCTATCGAATCGAAAGTTATCATGCAATCCAACCAGCAACTGTTCAATGAAAAAGCACCAAATGCGTTGGTTTTATTTTTTGAAGGCATTGCAGAAAGAAAACAGATACTGCTTTTATACCAAACCTTCGATACCGAAGAAATCAACGAAAGAAGAATAGAGCCGGTAGGTATTTTTCACGAGAACAACTTTTGGTATGTATTGGGGTATTGTCATCTAAGAAACGATTACCGACAGTTTCGCACCGACAGAATTCAGCAAATCAGAAAAACCGATTTGAATTTCACTATCGAGCATAAAACCCTGGAAGAATTATTACACAAAGAAAAACCAGTTGAAACACTAGTGAAAATCCGCGTTTTGGTTAATAAAAAAATTGCACGTTACCTTACTTGGGAACGCAAACAATACGGATTTGTTTCGGAAAAGCATGTGGGCAATCAAGTTGAAATGACTTTCATGTGTTATGAAATCATGGAAAGTTTTCCCCGCTGGTTTATGATGTTCGCCGATCAATCGGAAATACTGGAACCCGAAGAACTAAGAACACGGGTTTTGGAATTATTGGAACGCAGCAAAAACAAACTATTAAAAAATAATCCCGAAAACCGAAGTCTCCGGGATCAAACACAATTTAATTAGCCAATTGCTTGGTAACGTTATAGAAATTATAATCGGTATTGGACGCATCGGTAATACCGACATTCCTTCCCATAGTCACTATTTGACCCCGATGGTAGGTTCCGTGATTGACCACTTGGAGTAAATACTCATAGCGAGGTAATTCACATTGAAACCACGGGTTGTCAATTTTGATTGTTTTAGTCAGTTCCTCTTCCGACAGTGATGCGATGTATTGAGCCAAACAAGCGGAGCGATGTACTAAGCCTTCCAAGACTTCAGAAGTAACCAGTTCAGCCACTTCCCTCTTATCAAACTCAGTAGTTTCGGCAATTACCGAATACCAGTACTCTTCGGTTGCCCAAATATGATTCAGCGTTTTGACAATACTGGAGAAACTTGAAGCCACTTCCTGGTGTAATAAGTCGTCTGATTTTGCAGAAAGCCAGTTGGCAAACTGTTGGTTTACCCACAAATTATACTCTGCATAATTTGTCATCATTTGTTTTAAGCCCATAATTAGTTGTTTTTTAGTTTGTTATAATCTGCTAACGCATCACTGTCTAAAAATATTATCTCTCCCAGAAAAACGGTGGCGCGATATTCAACGCTCTTAAATACACATAGCCTTGCCCACGATGGTGTACTTCGTTGTCTATGAAATACAAAATATTTTGGATGATAGGGAATTCGTACTGTCCGAAAAGATTAAACGTTTCGCTAAAATCTTCTACCGATAATTGTTGCCATAACGCATCAATTTCTTTGGTATCTTTATCCCATTGCTCCAAATACTGAGCTTTCGTAGTAAAGCCTTGACTTGAGCCTTCTGTAAACGGCTGCACTTCTTTGTTTACAATTCCTCTTAATGCCGGAGCTGCAATAGCTAAAAGCTCATCTGTTAACTTTGCAAAAGGACGCAATCCTCCTAGTGAAAATTCGAAGAAATCTTTCTCCGGAAACGCTTCGATTACACGTCTTGTCAACGCTCTGTGTCCTTGCCAATGTTTTAATAAATCTTCTTGACTGATTACCTGTGAAACTGTTTCTGTGTTCATAATAGTACTGTTTTAATGATTACTGAAACAAAATTAAGAGGGGTTAGTGACAACAGTTTGTCAGTAGGAAAATAGAATTTTAAAAAATTTTACGCCTGAAAAAACTTTGTACCTTTGCTCCTCAGAAAATGAATAACAATGATAGAAGATAAAACTCCACAAAGAACCAGTATTGCTCAGTTAGGCGAATTCGGTCTTATCGACCATTTGACCAAACATTTCGAAATAAAAAACGAATCCACCTTAAAAGGTATTGGTGACGATGCCGCTGTTTTGGATTTCAAAGACAAAAAAACAATCGTCTCTACCGATTTATTGATTGAAGGCGTTCATTTTGATTTGGCTTATATGCCGTTAAAGCATTTAGGTTATAAAGCTGTAGTGGTTAATGTTTCGGATATATTTGCCATGAATGCTAAAGCAACTCAGGTAACAGTTTCTGTGGCGGTTTCCAATCGTTTTCCTTTGGAAGCATTGGAAGAATTATACGAAGGAATCACTTTGGCTGCCAAACACTATGAAGTTGACGTCATTGGAGGCGACACCACCTCATCTCAAAAAGGATTGATCTTATCCATCACTGCATTAGGAGAAGCCGATGCCGAAGACATTGTTTACCGTAACGGAGCACAACAAGGTGATTTATTAGTGGTTTCGGGAGATTTAGGAGCTGCTTATATGGGATTACAGGTTTTAGAAAGAGAAAAACAAGTATTTGAGGTCAATCCGAATAACCAACCTGATTTGGACGATTACACCTACTTAATCGAGCGTCAGTTAAAACCCGAAGCACGTAGAGATGTGGCAGGCATTTTAAAAGCATTGGAAATTAAACCAACATCCATGATTGATATTTCCGACGGATTATCTTCAGAGATTATGCACATTTGTAAACAATCGGGTGTAGGATGTAATTTGTATGAAGAAAAATTACCGCTAGATCCTCAGTTTATTAATGTGTGTGAGGAATTTAATATTGATTCAACCACCATTGCATTAAATGGCGGTGAAGATTATGAGTTGCTTTTCACCATTGCAATGAATGATTTTGACAAGATCAAAGGCAATCCGAATTTCTCTGTAATTGGACATATGACACAGGAAAGTGAAGGCATTCATTTAGTAACCCGTGCCAATACAAAGATTGAATTAAAAGCCAGAGGCTGGAATGCTTTACAGGAAGAATAAAAACCAATTTTAAATAAAAAGAAATCCCGGACTTCACTTCGACAAGCTCAGTGACCATCCGGGATTTTATTTTTAAGTCCAGATGTGTTTAGTATCCTAACTTAGTACGTACTCTTTTCAAAACACCATCGGCTACCACAGAAGCTTTTTTAGCGCCTTCCAACAACAATCCTTCCAATTCCTCCAGATTATTCATATAGTAGTTGTAACGCTCTCTTTCTGCAGCAAACTTCTCAACGATCAATTCGAATAAAGCTTGTTTGGAATGACCATAACCAAAATCACGGTTTACGTTTTTATATTTTTCTGTCATTTCAGCAATTTGCTCTTCAGAAGCCAATAACTTATAGATGGCAAATATTTTACAGGTTTCAGGATTTTTTGGTTCTTCCAGTGGCGTACTGTCGGTTTCGATTCCCATAATCTGTTTACGCAATGGTTTATCTTCAAGGAAAATATTGATGATATTGTTGCGAGACTTACTCATTTTCTCACCATCAGTTCCAGGAACCAGCATGGTATCTTCTCCTGTTAGCGCTTCAGGTAACACGAAAGTATCACCCATTTGATAATTAAAACGAGAAGCTACATCACGTGTGATTTCCAGATGCTGTAACTGATCTTTTCCAACCGGAACCACTTCTGCATCGTATAATAAAATATCTGCAGCCATCAACATCGGGTAGGTAAACAAACCGGCATTCACATCGTCCAATCTGTCCGCTTTATCTTTAAAAGAATGTGCCAATGTCAATCGCTGAAATGGAAAGAAACAGCTCAAATACCATGATAATTCGGCAGTTTGTGGTACATCACTCTGACGGTAAAAAACAACTTTAGAAGGATCCAATCCACAGGCTAGCCATACCGCTGCTGTACTGGCAGTGTTATTACGTAACGTTTCCCCGTTTTTGATTTGTGTAATTGAATGCAAATCGGCTATGAAAAGAAACGATTCGTTAGCAGGATTTTCAGCCATTTTAATTGCTGGTAAAATCGCACCCAATAAATTGCCTAAATGCGGTGTACCTGTACTTTGAATTCCGGTAAGTATTTTTGCCATGGTAATTTTAATCTATTTTCAGCAAAGTTAATTCTTTTATCATATTTTTAAAGTGATTCCGTATTTTTGACGTTATGAAAATAATTAAAATCCCTCTTTGGATTCTTTGGCGCATTTGGTTTTACATTTTAGTGCTACTACCAATAGTTGTTATGTTCCCGTTTTTATTTGCTTCCTTTCTGAAAGAAAGTTGGTACCCTTATTTTTTCAAGATGGCCCGAATATGGGCTAAAGTCATTTTATATGGCATGGGTTTTTATCCTAAAGTGGAAACCGAAGAAGCTATTATTCCGCACAAGAGTTATATGTTTATTGCCAATCACACCTCGATGGTTGACATCATGCTGATGTTGGTTACGGTAAAAAACCCTTTTGTTTTCGTAGGAAAAAAGGAATTGGTCAAAATTCCATTGTTTGGGTTCTTTTATAAAAGAGCAGTGATCATGGTAGACCGAGACAGCCCAAAAAGCCGTCAACAAGTTTACGAACGTGCTCAAAAGAAAATCAATCAGGGTTTGAGTATTTGTATTTTTCCGGAAGGCAAAGTTCCTGATGACGAAAGTATTCTTTTGGATGAATTTAAAACCGGCGCTTTCAATTTAGCTGTAGATCATCACTTACCTATTGTTCCCATGATTTTTCCAGACAATAAAAAACGATTTTCTTATACTTTTTTCAGTGGTAGTCCGGGGAAACTGAGAGTAAAAATTCTTCGGTTCATGGACACTTCAAACAAAGTGCATCACGACAGAAAAACCATTCGGGACGAAGCGAGAGAGATTATCTACAATGAGCTTCTGAAGTTTGAGAACCAAAAATAGAAAAAGTGCCATGGCGAGGCACTTTTTCCACTGGCAGCCAATCATCTTGGCAACCATACTTAACTAAATATTAAAATTTATAACGGAATCCGGTGTATAACCCAATAACATAGGGTTTAAAATTTCCGGAATCGTTACTAAACGTATTTACCTGATATTTGAATGTCGGTTCAAATGAAGCTTCCAGTGATTTCAAAATATTGTATTTCATTCCGATTCCTAAATTGGCACTGAAATGCACTTTATTCAAATTATTAGCCTCACCTATTTCTGTGGTCATACCATCTCGGATAATGGAAACTTTATTGTCACTTAGGAATAAGGTACTGATACCTGTGATAAAATTCAATCCGAATTTTTTATCGATAACTTTATACGACATTTCCATCGGAACTTCAATATATCCTATTTGCTGATTCAACAAACCGGATTCTTTTTCAAACGCAGCAATTTCAATTGTAGTCACATTTGATCTGTCCTCAATAACAATATTTGCAGAGGCTGCATTTTTATTGATGTTATTTGTGTTATTGTGGCTTGCTGTTCTACCGGAAAGAGCGGTATAAAAAGCAATATCGTCTGTATTATATGCTAAATCGATTTTATTCACACCACTTCTTAACGTTAGTTTTTTACTTGCTTCGTAGTCCACACCAATACCTAAGCCGAATTTAGGATCAAAAGTTTTCGAATTATCGGCAAATTCATTACTGATTGGCGATCCTTTGGATGCACCCGAAAAAATAGCGGCAATTGTTGGTCTTACTCCCCATTTCGAAGTTAAAAGCTCCTCTTCTTTTTTCTCTTTTTCTACTGTTGCTTTTTCTTTTTCCTTCAGGATTTTCTCCAATGGGTTTTCTTCAACGTTAGCCGCCATAACTGAATCTTTTTGTTCCGCTGTCAACTGATTGGCAATAGCCATGTTTTTAGAATCCTTGATTATCTCGTTATTTTCTGAAGATTTGACTTCTTCCGTTATTTTGGATTCTACTGAATTCTGGACTAATTCATTCCTATTCTGCGACTGATTTACATCTGTTGACTGATTGTAATCTTTGTCTGTATTAGTTGCAACTGACTGATTTTGTTTTGCTGATTTCGTTTTCTTATCAACTGAATTTTCAGCTATTTGATTATTATCAGAAACAGTTAACTTCTTATTATTAGAGTTACCTTCATTCTTTTGATTTTGGTTCGTTGCTGAATTAGAATCTTGATTTAAAATAGTGGCAACTGATTCTCCTTTGTTTACCGATTTCGTTTTCTCATCATTTGAAATTACTGCTATTTGATTTTCATCAGATGCATTTCCACTCTTATCAATCGTATTCTTTTGTGTGTTT
>DATEDY010000022.1:0-5139 GCA_035281405.1 Flavobacterium sp. | reverse complement strand
AGCACATTCGGCTAATTAATTTAGATTATCTTTGCATAAATTTTTTTATATGCAGTTCCAAGATTTATCTATTTCCAAAAGTGTTCTACTTGCCGTTACTGAAGAAGGCTATACTACTCCCACTCCTATTCAACAAAAAGCCATTCCGGTTATCCTGGATGGTAATGATTTAGTGGGATGTGCACAAACAGGAACAGGTAAAACTGCCGCCTTTGCTATACCAATTTTAAGTCTACTACATCCCATTGTTAGCAAAGCCAGTAAAGGAAAAAAAATCAGAACTCTTGTAGTTACACCTACACGCGAATTAGCGATTCAAATTGGAGAAGCTTTTGCAACATATGGTAAATTCATCAATACAACCCAATTAACTATTTTTGGTGGGGTTTCGCAAGTACCACAAGTAGATCAATTGAGAAAAGGAATTGATATTTTAATTACCACACCAGGCAGATTATTGGATTTACACAAGCAAGGGTTTGTAGATTTGAATCACTTACATCATTTGGTTTTAGATGAAGCGGATCAGATGCTTGATATGGGATTCATAAACGATGTTAAGAAGATTATCAAACTGACTCCTGCTGATCGCCAGACCTTACTATTTTCGGCTACAATGCCACTTGCAATCAGAGAATTGGCAGAACAGTTTTTGAATAATCCCGA
Source organism: Flavobacterium sp. (assembly GCA_035281405.1). GTDB lineage: Bacteria > Bacteroidota > Bacteroidia > Flavobacteriales > Flavobacteriaceae > Flavobacterium. Next base: position 4,473 of record DATEDY010000022.1, on the reverse strand, counting down.
AACCGTTCAGGTAACTCCTGTTTCTTCGACAACCGAAATGGTGCGTCAGCAAGTTTATTTCGTGGACAAGCCGGAGAAAAAACAATTGCTATTGCATTTATTGCAAACAGAAGATTTAAAAAATGTACTTGTATTCTCCCGAACCAAACACGGAGCAGATAATATAGCAAAATCACTACAAAAGAATAATTTCAAAGCCGAAGCTATTCACGGTGACAAGTCGCAAAGTGCACGTCAAAGAGTTTTAAATGCTTTCAAGGATAAAGAAATTGATATTTTAGTGGCTACAGATGTGGCTGCACGTGGGATTGATATCGAATTATTGCCTTTTGTTGTTAATTTTGATCTTCCTAATATACCCGAAACTTATGTTCACCGTATTGGAAGAACCGGTCGTGCAGGTAACAGCGGACTTTCAATTTCATTTTGTTCCAAAGATGAAGAAGTGTACTGGAAAGATATACTTAAATTGACAAGAGCCAAGGTAAAAACAATGGAAGACCATCCTTTTCCATGGAAAGGAACACCTAAAAAAGACAACGTTGAGACTTCGGAAAAGCCACAAAACAATTCAAACAATAGAAGTGGTAAGTCGAAATCGAAAAGTTCGAGAAAATCTGACAACGCAAAAAAGAATAAGAAGCGTTGGTACTAAAATAGAAAAAGTGCCATAGTTTGGGGAACCTTTGGCACTTTAACAATCAAATAAACAAACTAAAAAACTAACTATTTTAATCACAAATTAGATTTGTGAGTCGTTTTAAAAATATTTTATCTCTAAAATATTTTTGGTAAGATTCTGATTTTCAGAATACTTTGGCATCAAACTTGTTTTTGGACCTTTTTGATGAGACAATATTACATAATTTTTCGATTAAGTGCCAAATAAAATCGATGAAATGTAATTATTTTTATTAAAAATAAAAAAAATCCTACAATTAAGAAGACAATCTTTCAATCTTCCAGGTAAAATCTTTTTGCAATTGGTATCGAATTCGGTCATGCAAACGATTAGGGCGGCCTTGCCAAAATTCAATTTCTTGTGGTTCTATAAGATAACCACCCCAGTTTTTTGGCCTTGGTATTTCTTTTCCGGCAAATTCTTGCTCTAATTGTTTTAATTTATCATCCAAAAAAGCCCTTGATGGAATCACTTCACTTTGATTTGAAGCAATGGCTCCTAATTTACTTCCGTCGGGACGAGATTCGAAATAACCATCTGATAGGTTTTCTGCCACCTTTTTAGCTTTTCCTTTTATAATTACCTGACGCTCCATTGAATGCCAGAAAAAAGACAAGCACACATTCGGGTTTGCTTCGATTGCTTTTCCTTTTTCAGAATTATAATTTGTATAGAAAATAAATCCTTCATACGTATATTGCTTCAGAAGCACAATTCTGGATTTAGGAAAACCATCCAAACCAATGGTAGAAACGGTCATAGCATTCACTTCGTCCACACCGCCAAAATCTTCCACTTCGTGAAACCATTTATTAAATAAGTTGATTGGATCTTCAGGAATGGTAGATTCCAGGAGTTCGCTTTTTTCGTATGATTTTCTGTAATTACTTAAATCTTCCATAGTTACCAATTTAATTCCACTTGATTATCGGCTGCCCAAAATGTTCCCGATGGCAAATCTTTTTGATACAATTCGAAAATTCCATTGGCTGAAAATTCAGGAGTTATATCTGCGTCTTGACCTCCCATATCGGTTTTTACCCATCCGGGATGAATCGAAATCACTTTAATATTTCTTTCTTGTAATCTTGCCGAAAGTGTTTTTGTGTACATATTCACTGCCGATTTCGACATTCTATAGGCAGTAGCATTGGGAACAATTTTTTCCCTGTTCAGCATTCCCATAACTGAGGAAATATTCAATATCGTTCCGTTATTATTGATAAGATCTAAACAGGCCTCGGTAAAATTCAGTAATCCGAAAACATTTGTTTCAAAAGTAGTTTTAACAATATCAATATCAGGATGGTATTTATCTAAATCAAGTCCTACTCCAGCATTATTTATTAAAAGATCAATAGTATTGAATTCTTTGCTAATATTTAAAACAGCTTCATTTATTGCTACTTGCGAAGTAATTTCTAATGGCAGCACAAAAAGATTAGGATGACTAACCGCTTCAATTTTGCCGTTTCTTGAAGTAGCGACAACCCGATATCCTTCCGATAAAAATTTATTTACTAAAGCCAGTCCAACTCCTCTGTTTCCACCTGTAATTAAGACTTTCTTTTGCATGATTTCTGATTTTAAAATTCAAAATAAGCGCCGTCGTCTCCTAGAATTGTATTTTTAAAAACCGTTTGCGCTTCTTCCTTAAATAATTCGATAGAGTCATAACGGGTAGAATAATGCCCTAAAACCAATTGTCCGACGTTCGCTTTCAAAGCAATTCGTGCAGCTTCTTTAGCGGTAGAATGCATGGTCTTTTCGGCTAAATGCTCTTCTGAATCCAGAAAAGTAGATTCATGATATAAGACATTCACTTCCTTAATAATCGGAACAATACTTTCCGAATACATCGTATCTGAACAGAAAGCATAGCTTTTAGGTTCAGGCGGATCAAAAGTTAAAACTTCATTAGGAATCACTCTTCCATCATCCAGAGTAATATCTCTTCCGTTCTTGATATTCTGATAGTAGCAGGTTTCGATTTCGTATTCCTGCACTTTATCAATATTCAGTTTTCGTTCTTTTCTTTTTTCTTCAAATAAAAATCCGTTGGTATATACACGGTGTTTCAATGGAATTGTTTTCACCGTTACTTTGTCATCTTCAAAAATCAGTTCTGATTCGGAAGAAGAAAGCTCTACAAAATTCAACTCGTACTGCGGCCAGGAATTTGACAATTTAAGCTGCAGTTTGATAATTTCCTTCACTCCAACCGGCCCGTAAATAGTCAATGAATTATTTCTGTTCAATAAATTAAACGTAGAAACCAAGCCAATCAAACCATACAAATGATCGCCGTGCAAGTGAGAAATAAAAATTTGGTTTATGGCTGAAAATTTAACCTTATTCTTGCGCAATTGTACCTGAGTTCCTTCACCACAATCAATTAAAAACAATCGGTTATTAATTTCTAATACTTGTGAAGTTGGATTTGTAAATGTTCTTGGTGTGGCTGCATAACAACCTAAAATGGTCAAGTTCATTATTTTTTTCCCTTTCTTCTGTCTCTTTCGTTTTTAATCAAAGTCAATTCGCGACTGGTTTGTCCTGCCACTGAAGTATTTTCTTCGGCACGACGGATTAGATAGGGCATCACGTCCTTCACCGGACCAAAAGGCAAGTATTTAGCCACATTATATCCTTCGGCAGCTAAGTTAAAGCTGATATTATCACTCATTCCGTACAACTGTCCGAACCACACTCTGAAATCGTTTTTAGCAATTCCTTTATGCGCCATCAACTCCATTAGTTTATAAGAACTATCTTCATTATGCGTTCCTGCAAAAATGGCCATGGTGTCAATGTTTTCCATCATATAAGCAACAGCATCATCAAAATTATAATCGGTTGCCTGTTTAGAAGGGCAAATTGGCGATTTGTATCCTTTTTCTTCAGCGCGTTTGTTTTCTTTTTCCATGTAAGCACCGCGAACCAATTTCATTCCTATATGAAATCCTTCTTCCTGAGCCTGAGCGTGTAATTTCTTCAGATAATCCAATCGGTCCCAACGGTACATCTGTAGTGTATTGTAAACAATTGCTTTTTTCTTGTTGTATTTGCGCATCATATCGGCCACTAAGTCATCGGCTGCATCTTGCATCCAACTTTCTTCACCATCAATCAATAATGCGATATCATTTTCGTGTGCCGCTTTACATACTTTATCAAAACGTTCCACTACTCTATTCCATTCGGTTTGTTCAGTTTCATTTAGCGTTTGTCCTTCGCCTAATTTTTCATACAACTCAAAACGTCCGAATCCTGTTGGTTTAAATACAGCGAAAGGGATTGCTTTTTTCTCTTTGGCAAAATTGATAATCTTTAGTGTTTTATTCATTGCATCATCAAAAGCCGACTCGTCTTCTTTTCCTTCAACAGAATAATCCAATACCGAAGAAACACCACCTACATTGTACATTCTATCTACTACCGGAATACAATCATCTTCTGAAACACCACCACAAAAATGATCAAATACTGTTGCACGGATTAATCCTTCTACTGGTAAATGTGCTTTTAAAGCGAAATTTGTAACTGCTGTACCTATCTTTACTAAAGGTTCTGAATCAATTAATTTAAAAAGGAAATAAGCTCTTTCCAGTTCGGTATCACTTTTAAGCGAAAATGCATTTTGTGTGTTGTTAAAAATTTTGTCCATAGTTAAATGATAATGTTATGCAAATATAAGACTCCACGCTATTTTATTATACAATTTTTACTTTATTTTGTGCAACATTTTAATACTCCTTTGTGAAATGAAATCAATTAATGCCAACGGTTAC
>DATEDY010000021.1:0-21085 GCA_035281405.1 Flavobacterium sp. | reverse complement strand
TTTTTTTAGCAAAAGTACCAATTATTACGCAAAAAGAGTATATTTGGAAATCTTTTTGGGGGATTAGCTCATTTGGCTAGAGCGCTACGCTGGCAGCGTAGAGGCGACCGGTTCGAATCCGGTATTCTCCACAAAAGCCTTACACATACCTATTAGAAGTAAAAACTTAACATAAATCTTTTGATTTGTTAATTTTAAAGTCACATTGACTACTTTTAAATAAAATTGGTATATTTGGCTTCGATCAGGGGGATTAGCTCAGCTGGCTAGAGCGCCTGCCTTGCACGCAGGAGGTCATCGGTTCGACTCCGATATTCTCCACAGATTAACCAAAAACCAAAAACCAAGAAAAACGCCTCTCGCATTGCAGAGGCGTTTTTTAATAGCCCAAATCTAAATTATCATGAAACTTAAAGCAACTTTTTCTGCTGTATTTTTGCTATTTGCCATTCATCATTCTTTGGCCCAAAACAAAATCATTACTCAATTACCTGATTCTACCACTTATTGGAAAAAGCACAATAAAATAGGCTTTGACATTAGCGAAACAGCCTTTATGAATTGGAATGCTGGCGGAAACAATTCCATTTCCGGCTTACTTAAAGGACATTTCCTTCGAACGTATAACTATGAAACTTTAAAATGGCACAATGAATTAATTGTTCGTTATGGCTTAAACAAACAAGACGGAGTTGAACTCAGAAAGACCGATGATGTTTTACAATTCAATTCCACTTTTGGTTTCAGAAGAGACACGATTTCGAATTGGTTTTATTCAACAAAGCTGAATTTCAGCACACAGTTCACAGACGGATATGCTTATCCCGATACCGAAACATCGATTTCACAATTCTTTGCTCCAGCATACATTTTTCTTGGTGTGGGTGCCGAATATATTAATAAAGAAAATAAGCTAACGCTATATCTCTCACCTTTAACCCAAAAAACAACTTTGGTTTTAAACCAACGATTAGCCAATGAAGGAGCCTACGGCGTAAAGAAAGCAGTGTATGATGACTTGAACAATTTAATTTCGGAAGGACATAAATCAAGAACTGAAGTTGGAATATTAGTTACCTGCCAGCACAAGGATGAAATTTTCAGAAACATTTATCTGGAAAACCGATTGGCATTATACTCAGATTATCTCCGTGATTTTGGCAATATAGACGTTAACTGGCAAATGCAATTGGATTTAATAGTAAACAAATATGTGAGTGCTAACATTGGTACACATTTAATATATGATGATGATATCAAAGCTAAGGAAGAAGTCAACGGCGAACAAATTACTGTTGGCCCCAAAATCCAGCTCAAACAAATTCTCGGAGTAGGTTTAACGTATACTTTTTAAAAAGAAACGCCCCAATTGGGGCGTTTTCATTTATTATGCTTTAGCTGCTTTACGCGCTAATCTTCTATCTCTTAATCTGTATTTTGTACGTTTCACCAAGTAGAACATTACCGGAACCATTACCAAAGTCAACACTGTGGCATAGGTTAAACCAAAGATAATTGTCCATGCTAAAGGTCCCCAGAAAATAACGTTATCTCCACCCATATATAAGTGCGGATTGAAGTCGGTAATTAATCCAAAGAAGTCAAAATTCAATCCAATAGCTAACGGAATCAAGCCTAACACCGCTGTTAAAGCTGTCAATAAAACCGGACGCAGACGTGATTTACCAGACTCGATAATTACTTCCTTAATTTGATCTAAAGTCAAATCGTCATGACTTTTCAGTCCGTTGTCAGCGACTTTTTTATCCATCAATAACACGAAGAAGTCCATCAATACGATACCATTCTTCACGACAACCCCAGCTAATGATATAATTCCCATCATGGTCATCAAGATCACGAAATCCATGTTTGCAATTACGTAACCGTAGAAAACCCCACTAAAACTTAGCAAAACAGTAAACATAATCACTACTGTTTTAGAAACCGAGTTAAACTGTAATACAATAATCGTTGTAATTCCAGCCAATGCGAGGAATAAAGCGAAGAATAAGAAACTTTGGTTTTTACCTTGTTCTTCCTGAACACCTGAGAACGAATAGGTGATATCACCTGGCAACTCATAATCCTTCAGCTCCGTTTTGATATTCTCGGTGATTTCATTTCCGTTATACCCTGTAATTACGTTAGAATAAACGGTCATGATACGTTTGTAATCTTTACGTTTAATTTGATTATACGTTTTCGTTTTCTCCGTGGTTGCTACTGCCGAAATGGGCACTTGCATAATCTGTCCGTTATTTGGATTACGATACGTTAACGGTTGATTGAACAATACATTTTCGTTTTTACGTTGGTCTTCCTGTAAACGCATTACGATATTGTAATCATCATTACCTTCCTTGTAGGTAGAAATTTCCTGTCCATAAACAGCACGACGCAAAGTAAATCCGGCCATTCCTGTGGAAGCACCTAAACTTCCCGCACTTACACGGTCAATTTTAACTTGTAACTCAGGGCTTTCTTTATTAATATCCACCTTCAATTTCTCGATACCCGGAATATTCTTTGTATTCAGATACGCAATCATTTTATCCGCTTCCTTCAACATCTGGTTGTAATTAGTTCCCGTTAACTGAATACTAATTGGATAACCTGCCGGCGGACCAGCTGCGTCTTTTTCAATGGTTACAGAAGCCCCTGGAATTGCAGTAATTTTAGAACGTACTTCTTCCATTACATCTTCCGTATTCACACCTCTTCTGAATTTGAATTCAGCAAAATTTACAGTCACTTTACCTTTATGAGGTGTTTCCGATTGTGAACCTAAGTCAACCTGTGGATTAGTAGCTCCCACCCCAACTTGCGCAACAATAGATTCGGCCAGATAATTTTCTTTCGTTTTTTCATCAACATATTTATTCAACACATTGATTACCTGTTTTTCAACAAATCGGGTTGCTTTATCTGTTTTTTCAATATCTGTTCCTTCTGGATATTCGATATAAGCAATTACCTGATTTGGAATATTATTCGGGAAGAACAATGTTTTTCTTGGGAAAATACCCACTAAAACAAAAGACAAGAACAACATCAAAATAATCACAATCAACGCTCTCCATGCTGATCTTCCGTTTAATATTTTAGCCAACATAGCTTTATATTTTTCTTCCATTCTAGGAAAGAAACTATGCTGAAAATCCTGAGTCCATTGGAATAATTTAGCATGGTACAACCACATTAATCCAACAGAAATTAAAGCCAAATGTCCAATCCCACGCATTAATTTAGAATCGAAAATATTACCCGGAATAACAAATAACAATCCGATTATTAAAAATATAATGGAATTCTTTTTAACCGATGCTCTTGAAATGTTTCGATCCACAATATCCATAGAACCTCCAGTCATGGCAGCATTTACAACCATTGCCACGAACAATGAAGCACCTAAAGTTACCGACAATGTCATTGGGAAATACATCATGAATTTACCCATGGTACCAGGCCATAATGCGAATGGTAAGAAAGCCATTAATGTTGTTGCTGTAGATGAAATTACAGGCCATGCGATTTCCCCAATACCAATCTTGGATGCTTCAATACGAGGCATTCCCTTCTGCATATTGGCAAACACGTTGTCGACGACGACAATTCCGTCATCCACCAGCATCCCCAGTCCCATTACCAAACCGAACAACACCATCGTATTCATGGTTACACCCATTGCCGATAATAATGTGAAAGCTATAAATATTGATAACGGAATCGCAGCTCCTACGAATAATGAGTTACGCAATCCCATTGTAAACATCAACACAATCATTACCAGAACAACACCAAAAATAATATGGTTGGATAATTCATCCACCTGATGTTCTACACGTGAAGACTGATCATTAGTCAATGTAACATTCAAATCCTTAGGCAAAACATTTTCTTGCGCTTTTTTAATAACTTCTTTAACCTGATCGATAGCCGTAATCATATTTTGACCCGAACGCTTTTTCACGTTCAGCATCACTACTTCCTGACCTCTTTCACGAGCATACGTCGTTTTTTCTTTTTCTTTGAACCTTATGGTAGCTATATCCTTCAGATAAACAGAACCTCCATATGATTTCACAATGATATCTTCCAGTTCTTTCGGGTTTGAAATTTCTCCGACAATACGGATATTATTTCGTGAACCCTGAGCAATTAAATTACCACCTGAAAGCGTCATATTTTCGTATTTAACTGCACTTGCGATATCGTCAAAACTTACCTGAGCGGCATTCATTTTGTATACATCAATTGCAATTTCCACTTCTTTGTCGTCAACACCTAAAACGTCAACAGCCTTAACTTCTGAAATATCTTCAATTTCATCTTCAAGATATTCTCCGTATTTTTTTAATTGCTGTGCCGTATAATTTCCTTTTAAGTTGATATTTAAAATAGGCACTTCTTCTGCAATATTGATATTGAACACACTTGGCTCCACCTTACTACCATTGTCCAGATTAGGCCAATCGGTATCGGCTTTAGACAAATCGACTTTGTCCTTAATTTTAGCTTTTGCTTCTTCAACCGAAATATCATCTGCAAATTCGGCGATGATCATTCCATAATCCTGATACGAACTCGATGTTACTTTTTGAACACCACTGATGTTTTTGATATTATCCTCTAAAGGCTTAGTAATCAACTTTTCAACATCTTCAGCTGAGTTACCTGGGAAAATGGAAGAGATGTATATTTTATTTTCGATAATTTCAGGGAAATCCTCACGTGGCATGGTAACATAGGCATAAATCCCCGTAATTACAATGATAAATGTAAGAATATAAACAGTGACACGATTGTCTACCGCCCAACTGGATATCCCAAATTCTTTACTTTGATGACTCATGTTTGTTTGATTTAATAGATAAAGAAAAAGGTTAGTCTTGTTTATGTTTAAGATTTGGGACCAACAAAATTCTTAGAAACAGAGGGCTAACCTTTCCTTCTTCTTTATGCTTAAAATGTTAATTTCATTCCTTCAGAAACCGTGTTTGCTCCTTCAGACACAATCACATCTCCTTTATTTAATCCTGATATAATTTCTGTAGTGTTATTAGAAGACTGCCCTAATTTCACCATTACCTTCTTAGCTGTACCTGTTTTACCGTTTGCATTATTTACAACATATACAAATTTACTTCCTTCTGCATCTTGCTGAATTACATTTGCAGGCACAACAATAGCCGACTTATTAGTATAATCTACGATTTTCAGTTTTGCAACCTGATTCGGTCTTAACAAACCTTCTGGATTAGGAACACTTACCTCAATACCAAAGCTTCTGTTTGCCGGGTTAATGCTCTTACCCACCTGACGGATTTTACCTTGATATGTTTTTCCAACCGAAGTAATATCAGCTTGAACCAAAGTTCCAACTTGAAGTTTACCTACATAAGTTTCTGGCACTTGAGTACTTACATACATGTTACTCAAATTAACAATACGCATTAAACCTTGTGGATTAGCTGAAACAACCTGACCTCTTTCCACAAATACCTCATCAATCACACCGTTAAAAGGCGCTTTAATCAACGTTTTCTCGATTTGTGCTTTCATTTGCGCAACCGATTTCTGTAGGCTTACCATTTGTGTTTTAGCCTGCAAGTATTGGATTTCAGAACCAATTTTCTGATCCCACAATCTTTTTTGACGCTCAAAAGTCGTTTTCGCTAATTCGTATTGCGTTTCGATACTAGCCAATTGTTGACTCATACCCGCATCATCCACACGTCCTAAAACCTGGCCTTTTCCAACTCTTTGCCCTGCTTTTACATTTAAAACAACCAAAGCTCCCGGCATTTCAGGTTGAATTAGGATATTTTCCTTTGTATCCACATTTCCTTGAATTTCAAGATAATGATTGAATACGGTGTCTTTTACTGTAATTACTTCCACTAATGCTTCATCAGTTTTCTTTTCCAAAGATGCTAATGCCTCATCAATTTTTGCCAAATCAGCCTGTAATGCAGTTCGTTTATTTTTTAATTCTTGAACGTTTTTAGTTTCGATGAGTTTGTCCACCGCGGTTCCGTTTTCTTTGCTTCCGCAAGCAAAAAGGAATATAGAAACTAAAGAAAGTAGGATTACTTTTTTCATTTTTAATATGTTATGTTAGTTTTTATTGATAATTTTTTCAAGAGCAGCTCTTTTGTTGATGATATCCACCATTGCTTGTAAATAATCTTGCTGAGCTGTATATAATTGGCGTTGTGCTTCGGTAAATTCAAAGCTGGTTGACAAACCTTCTTTAAATTTAACCTGTTGTTTGGTTTCAATACGTTCTGATAAATTCAATGTACTTTTCGCTGAATTGTATTGTGCCACACTGTATTCATAATCACTTCTCGCTTTCTGATACTGTAATTTTAATGTTTGTTCCCTTTCCAATACCTTTGTTTTTGCCTGCTCAAAAGCGATTTTAGCCTGTTGTGTTTTTGAATTACGTCCGAAAGAACTGAAGATTGGCACATTCAAACCAACTCCTACATTAGAATAGTTATACCATTTTTGATCACCATTAAACATTGTAAAACTATTCGCGAAAGTGTTGTAGCCAAAATTCACTTGAGCTCCCAATGAAGGTAATGCTTTGCTTTTTTCGTATTTCAACAATAATCTTTTCGATTCTTCCAGATTTTTTTCAATTTGGTAATCGATATTGTTTTCCACTTCAAATGTTTCACTCAACAAAGCCAAGTCAATGTTTTGTGTAGTCAGATTATCCAGTTTGTCCGTCAAAATAACCTCATCATTCAATTCGATTCCCATCATCAACTTCAACATATTAGTTGCAATCGCTTTCATACGTGTGGCATAATCCAATGTACTGTTTACTGATGCCAAAGTGATTTGAATACGCTCTACAGCTTCTTCTTCCAAGAAACCATTTTTATAAGTCTCTCCGGTTTCCTTTAAAGTTTTCTCCAGAATTGCCTTGTTACGCTCAACTATTTTGATACTTTCCTCAGCCAATAAAACATTTCCGTATGCATTAGTTGTCAGCTCTGTAACTTCCTGACTTGTTTTTACTTGTGCATTTTGTGAAATTTTCAAATACGTTTTAGCCGATTCCAATCCCACTAAATATGATCCGTCAAAAATCAACTGACTTAATCTTAAACTTGCATCCATGGTATTGTAATTACCAAATTTCAATGTTGCAGGCTGCCCATTGAAATTAATTTGATTTGTGGCAATTTTAAAGTTGTTTTGATAACTCACATTACCTTCGATTTGCGGCAAACCTATTGTAGTAGTTTCCCATTTTTTAAGCTTTGCTGCTTCTAAATCACGGCTTGCGTTTATGGAGCTATAGTTGTTTTTGACTGCATGGTCAATCGCCTCTTTTAGACTAAACGAATGCGTTTGTTTCGCTTGTCCACTATTGGCTTTATCCTGTGCACTGAGCTGCACAAAATAAACAAGATTTAATAATATTAGTATTTTTCTCATTTAGCTATTATGGTTTATTTGTAATTGTTTCTCTAATTCTTCAATTCCTTTTGGAGTAGCGATGGCACGTGTATGGTATTCCAAAGCCAGTAATTCCAAAGCCTGACTGTCTTTTTCCAATGCTGTAGTCTCATTAATATTCAAGATAAGCGTATAATAAAACCGCACACAAGATTCTACATCCAACTCTTTTCTGTAATACCCTTGTGCAATTCCTTTTTCTATATTCAGACGGAACAATTGATCACAAGATTCATTTTCCTTACAGATTACTTTTTCATATATCTCAGGGTAATGCTTTTTTAGCTGAAACAAAGGCGTTGAATCTGCCGAACTGAAAAGCTCATCAAACATCCTTCTAATAGCAAAATTTTCTTCAACAGCATTCAAATCTTTAGCGATGATACCTTCTATAACCTCATGTATTTTATTATGTGTCAATTCCGTAGCTTCTTCAACAAGCATTTCTTTATTGGCATAATACTTATAAATAGTCTTTTTGGAAATACCCATATGGTTTGCAATATCATCCATGGTGATGCTCTTAAAACCATGTTTTAAAAACATATCAGTCGCCTTTTCAATTATCTTACATTTCATATTCTCTCTTTACTGGAAACTAATCATTAAAAATCCAAATTCGATGCAAATATAGATAGGAAACTTTTAACACTAAAATAGTTTCCTAAGTTTTTACATTTTTTTAACATTAAAGAAAAAAGGAATAGAATAGTCATTGAGCGGTTGCCATAAAAAGATTACTTTTGTTGGATCAACTAAAAAGTTCCTACAAACAGAATGCATTCTATATCACACTACCACGAAATTATTTCAAATCATTTTTCAACTTTAGCTATCGATAAAGAACCCAACAACCTTTATGAACCGATTCGCTATATTTTATCCCTAGGAGGCAAAAGAATGCGCCCAGTTTTGACCTTAATGGCAGCCGAAATATTCAATACTGATTGCAATAAAGCCATAGCTGCTGCTACTGCCGTTGAAGTTTTTCATAATTTCTCATTAATCCATGATGACATTATGGACGACGCACCTTTACGAAGAGGGAATGAAACGGTACATGAAAAATGGAACATTAATACTGGTATTTTATCTGGTGATGCCATGTTAATTTTAGCCTACCAATTTTTTGAGCAGTACGAACCTTTAATTTTCAGGGAGTTAGCCAAATTATTCAGTAAAACTGCATTGGAAGTTTGTGAAGGACAACAGTATGATGTAGATTTTGAAACCCGTGATGATGTAACCATTCCTGAGTATTTAAAAATGATTGAATACAAAACAGCAGTGTTGGTTGGTGCTGCAATGAAAATGGGTGCAATCGTAGCAGAGACCTCGGAAGAGAATGCCAATTCCATTTACGACTTCGGTCTGAATCTAGGTATTGCCTTTCAGTTACAGGATGATTACTTAGATGCTTTCGGTAATCCGGAAACATTCGGAAAACAAGTCGGTGGTGACATTATCGAAAATAAAAAAACTTATCTTTATCTAAAGGCCAAAGAGTTTTCAGAACCTGTTGTTAAAGAACAATTATTACATTTATTCTCAATACAGCCTTCTGATAATACTGATAAAATTAATTCCGTAAAAGACATATTTAATGCTACCGGAGCAAGTGAAGCAACTCAAGAAGCCATTAAGAACTATACTTTTAAAGCTTTTGAGACGTTAGAAAAAATGGACATTGATGACAGTAAAAAGGAGTTATTGAAAACTTTTGGAGAAAACCTAATGAGTCGAAAGGTATAACCTCACCAAAGCACAATACATGTATATTGCACCACTAAATACTGATTTATTACTTTCTGAAGCACAGAAAGAGTCGCTGTATGTCAAACTGATAGAGCAGCTTAATAAAGATTTTACCTTAGCTAATGAGAGCTTAGATTTTCCGATTTCTTTATCTCCTATTGATTTAAAAATCAGATTGCACGAAAAAATATACAAGCTTATTCAGCACAAATTCGCCGAATATCTTAATTTACTTTACATCATTGATGTTGCCGAGGATCAGATAAAAAAACTAGATGGTTCTGATTTAGTTGAACTTGCCGAACAAGTCTCATTTTTAATCCTGAAAAGAGAATGGCAGAAAGTATGGTTTAGAAATCGTTTTTAATTTTTCTTGGCAACATCCTTGCTTGCTAAAACCATAGCCGATTTGTATCTTAAATCCGGCGTTTTCTTTAAATCACTTTCTATAAATAGAGTATACGGATCCAAATCATTTTTCTCAATAAACAATTCCTCTTTATTGTAATTTTCGGTTATTGCTGCTGTAGCATCGGGATTTTCACTAATAAAATTAGATGTACATTTATTGAAAAGGACATTTTCAAACTTGTATCCTTGCAAATACATCATATTTCCTTTTATCTGTTTGTCGAATAAAGCACCTAATTTAAATCCTGAAACAATACTGTTTTTGAAATATAAGCTAGCTCTTTCTTTGACATAAATAGCTTCATTAGAAACGCCTTCAACTTCATTATTATCATTAATAAGCGTCATAAAGTTTGCTTCGACACGTGTTAGTTTTTTACTAAAATCAGCATTAGAAGCAACATCATAGGATTCAATTTCCAAGCTTCTGGAACCTTCTGGGCTCGAAACAAAAGAGTTACGAACAGCGATACTATTATCAATGACACACTGAACTCCTTCTGTAAAATCAAAATCATCATCGAGAGCTCTAAACGAAACCAACTTATCAACGTTAACATTTCCACCATAAAACTCAAAAGAGTCATCCCCAGAAAAACTCACTTGAATATTACTTAGCAGTGTATTTTTACCAACACCGGCTAATGACAATCCGTTAAGACATTTTTTATGTTTTCCTTTTTTTCCGGCAAATTCAATACGCACATACTTTAATACACCACAATCAGCATTTTCGTTATCTCCTCCATAACTATTATAGTTAGCCTCTAAAACAAAATCCAATTGCTTAGAGAATTTATTGGTAGGTGCATCACCCATAATTATCAAGCCGCCCCAATCCCCTGCTTTTCGCTCAGATTGTGGTTTATTAGATGTAAAGACAATAGGATTAGCTTCATCACCAATAGCAACAATCTTAGCTCCTTTAGAAATGACCAGTAATCCATTGGTATCAAAATCACCACGTATCAAAGTTCCGGGTTCAATAAACAACGTAGCACCATTAGTAACGTATACCACACCAGTTAACAAGTAAATCTGGTTGTTCTGTAAAATGGTGTTTTGTGAAATTACCCCATTAAGCAGCGTTGTGGTTTCCCTATATTCTGCGGTTTTGGGTTTGAAATTAGTCCAGGTTCTTAACCAATTAGACTCTCCATAAATTCCTTTTAAGTCTTGAGCCGAAAGATTGGCTGCTGCTAAAGTAAACAGAAGTAGGGTAATTTTTTTCATATGATTCGATGTTTTTATTTAAGGGCAGTAATAATTCTCGAAATCTGTATATAAAGATACTTTACGCTGTAAGAAAAATTTTATGGTTAAACCATAAAAAAAGTTAAACTTTTGATAATCAGATTTTAAAGCAAAAAAAAGAGGATGATTTCATCCTCTTTTAACCAAAAAACCACCAAATTATTTATACTAATATTGGAATACTACTTTACCGAATTTATCATTAGAAAGATTGTACGATTTAGCAATAAAATCGCTTATTTTATCTTCTTCTGTAAATACAGAGTCAACAAATGCTTTATTTGTTTTGTAATTCTCGAGTCCATTAACCAAATCTTCTGTTGTCCCAAGACAATTTCCAATCAAGCTAACATTTCGCATCATCATACCTGCAATCACCATCGTAAGGTTTGTGGGCTTTACCGCTTGGATTTTGGCCGAAGACTGATTAAAAACGCCACAAGTAATATATTTTGAGTTGACATTCATTTTATCCAAAAGAAACTCCAAATAGGTATCGGAAAACGCATCAAAAACCACGTCAAATAATAACTCTTGCGGAATTGTATTTTCTTGTATTGAAAAAATCTCTTTAACAAACGGGAAATGTTCTTTAATTTTTTCTGTATTCTTTCCAGAGTACGACAACCCATACACATTACAATCTTTTCCCCAAAGCGTATTAAGTATAAAGAAAGCAGTATTAGAAGTTACTGAAGTAACCAACACATTATAACCTTTCTTAATTTCTGCTTTCCTCACCATTGAATTAGCAGTTTGAACACCAATGCTTAATCCGCCGGCTTCCGTTTCAGAAATATAATCCGGCACCTTTACCAGTTTTGCAAAGTGATACACTTCGAATTCTTTACTGGCATGATTTGACGGAATACCTGGCATGGCTCCATTTTCAAAATCAGGATAAAATCCATTGCCTATTACCAAATCACCTTTAGACAGGTTCTTTACGTTTTTCCCAACCGTTTCAACGAATCCGGCAAAATCAGAGCCGATAGGATAAAAAGAATCCCCTTCTACTTGTTGTAATCTTTTCCAGGCATTTTCAATAACACCCAAATCACGGTAATTCAATGAAAAACTTGCTTTTCTAACCAAAACCAAATTCGCATTCAGATCGGCATCGGTGTCAAAGTCAGGTTTGACACCTTCAATCATAGCCATTGGAATTTTAAGATCATCTATTTGGATCAAGTGTCTTTTATCTTCCTCTATTTTATCAAATAGCGAAGGCGTAACTACAGATAATGCTCTCATATTTAATCAATTAATTCCAATTCACTTTTTTCTGTTTCTTTTTCTTCACCGCTCATGTGTAATTTTTTACTATAATACTTGTACAAGTAATCGTAAACAACCATTTCGTGAATTCTATGCTTAGTCAGGAATATTCTGTTACAAATCATATGCACGTAACTAATCATAACTTGGAACAAAGGAGCCGGTAATTTATTCTCTGCGCTTAATTGTTTAATTGTATTCACTGCATTACGATTCATCAAGCTTCTTTGCTGTGTGATTTCCCAAAGCGGTTCGTACATTTCTTCAATATTATCGGCATCAAGGAAGCAATCTATTTCATATTCGCTTTTTGCAAAATTTTCATTGATTTGCTTATTCAATTTACCTGCACGGTTGTATTCTTTTCCGAAGCTGGTTTTAGCCACATTCATGATTTTGCATTTATCCTGTAGCGAAATTCCGAAATCGTTCAGGAAATGATCCATTGATAACAAAGCAAACAACCATCTGACTTTTTCTCCTGAATCACCTTCAATCATATCCGCAAATTTCAAAGTACATTCACTATCATTAAAGAATAATGATTCCGTACTTTCGATAGCGTCGTAACCGTAACGTTGTAATTCTCTCAAATAACTATCAGTTTGTGTTTTCCATACAATTTTATTGTCTTCAAAAGGCTTGATATGGTCTTTGATTGTTTTAATCGATTCATTGAAACCGGCCAAATCTTTTAATAAAACTCTGAATCGGATATGATGACCTAATGCATCATAATATCGGATGAAAAACCATTTATCGATTAATCCTTTTTGTTTCAATTCGTCAACAATAGGATTGATTCCGTGGTTCAACAATTCTTCACCAGCTCTTTCACCACAGTAAAACTTGTAGTACAACCATTTTTCACCAATAGAAAAAGATCCCTGAACTCCTTGTACTTCTTGCTCACCAACAAAAGAAGGTGCAACAATCTCTTCTGTTTTCTCAACATTTCTGTGAGCCGAGATCACTATTTCATTACAATATTTATTAGTAATCGTATCTTCACCAAAGAA
Organism: Flavobacterium sp.; assembly: GCA_035281405.1. Lineage (GTDB taxonomy): Bacteria > Bacteroidota > Bacteroidia > Flavobacteriales > Flavobacteriaceae > Flavobacterium. Next base: position 7,886 of record DATEDY010000021.1, on the reverse strand, counting down.
GAATTCCTTCAACTGCAAAAATCTTTCTCCTTTCAACATGAAATAGAATACAGTACAGCTTAATTCGTTTTCAAAGTTGATCAACACCTCGTTATCTCCTTGAGCGATGTAAACCACATTAGGAATATCACGTTGTTTTTGGTATTCTCTTACAACTCTAACAGCATCTTTCTCATCATTAGCTAAAATCGCATCAATGTCATTTTTAGTAATATTCCATGTTGCTCTTCCTAGAACGGCATCTTTATAGGTAAGTCTTGGCAAATAACTAAAATCATTTTCCAAAGCACCCCAATGGAAAGCAAATCCCATGGAATTTTGGTTTTGCAAATCACAAAGGAAATGGTAGATTGGCAATGGATTTGAGCTATAATTGTGGGCATTACTTAATCTCGGAATGATTTCTTTACCTAATCGTTTAGAACGCAATACTACTTTTCCACCTCTTACAGAAACATACAAATCTTCGATTAAAATTTGATTTTCCTGTGGTACAGAAGATGTTCCCAAATACGGAATTTCATATTCTCTCTGGAAATTTCTGAATAAAATATTTCCAGTTCTAGCTTGAGGTAAGTGAACGATTTCGGCAACAATTTTATCAGGATGTAATTGATTTTCAATATCTGAAATTTCGTTACATAAATCCTCAATTCTACTGTCAAGATGACTGAAACGCCCAATCAATCCGTTAGCAGAAGGTCCGGAAACCGATTTGATATTGATTTTTTCCTTACCATCTTCGTGGAAAATATTCACAAAAGCAGAAAAAGTATCCGGATACAATGCTTCGTCCTCTTCAAATTTATTGATATCCTCATCACTCAGTTCAACTGTTTTCAAGTTGTTTGCTGTTGCATGGATCAACTTTTTCAGAATGAAGCTTTTTTTGGAATCCATACTGATTTGTCTTTCATTAGCATATTTCGGTGCGATTGCCAATTCATCAACAAGTGGTGCTTTTGCTCCTGATTGCTTCCCGTAGCCAATTCCGATGTCTGGATCTAAAACATTCACCAATGGCTGCTCATACTCTTCGTAACGCTCCTGGAATTTCTTTTTAAAATCTTTCATACTTGAATTCTCATAAATAGCATTCAATTTATTCAAAGCCGTTATAGCTGGTCTGAGAGATTTCAAGGTTTTAAAACTCAATGTTCCTTCGTTGATGTTTCTGTTGGCATCAACCTGAAATAATTTTGTAAGATCTACATTTTCAATTTGATCATTAACTAACTGAAAAATTTCGTTATATAAGATAGGATCATTAGTACCATTTCTATCAAGATCATTTATTCTGGTTTTTAGGTTTGTAATTAAATCTTTTATCACTTGTGCTTCATAAAAAGCGAATCTTTCTTCTGAAAATATATTTATAATTTTCTCAAAATAATCACCACCTGTCACCGTAAATTCCAATTCGCTGGTAATAAACTGACTTTCGATTAATGTATCAATAAACGCTAAAGCATCTTGTCTTGAGATTTCATCACTTACCAAAGCATCGGCCAATTCATCGATGAATGCTCCTTTTCTAGCCTTGTCAAAAATCAAGTCTAAGTATTCTGTGAATTCTACTTCTGAAATTTTGTGAAACCTTACATTTTCTTTGAAATAGTATTCCACATATCTGAACTTGTCAAACACTTTGTACATGGAATTATTAGAGAAATATTTCAAGGCTTTCCTGATGGAATCATTTTTAGTGATGATTGGAATTAAGTTCCCCAAAAAGTACATATCATATTTAGTTACTCTCCCCAATTCACTATTTGCGATATCTAAATTAGTTGCCGAACTCATTGTAACAGGAGCTACAGTGGCAAACATTCCAAAAGGAGTACTTCTGTTAGATAATCTGGAAGCATATTTGTACAAAGAACCTTTTAAGTTTTTCAATTCTTCTTCTTCCTGAAACATTTGTCCTTTTTCCCAAGCGATAAAGGCTTTATAGATATTTGGCGATCCAATAAACAGTGCTTCACGATTTTCTTTTTTGGAGAAAATTTCTAAGATTTTTTCCCATGATAAGTCTACTTGTTTCTCCTCGATAGGAGTTCTAACGATAGCAGTCTTTGTAAAAGAGTAGTTTTTCATTTTGTTAAATTTTTTTATTAAACAGCTATATTATTCCACATTTTATAGTAATAGTTTTTGTTTTGCATTAGGGTTTCATGCGAGCCACTTTCAACAACTTCCCCTTTTTTGAATGCATAGATAACATCGGCATTTTTAATAGATTGCAATTTATGAGCAATCACAATGATTGTTTTACCTTCTTTTGATAAATCATCCACTAATTGTTTAATCACCAATTCGGATTCTGAATCCAATGCTGAAGTTGCTTCGTCTAAGATTAACACATCCGGATCTTTGTATAAAGCTCTTGCAAATGCTATACGTTGTCTTTCTCCACCTGATAAATTAGCACCGAATTCCCCTAAATACGTACTAAATCCGTTAGGCAACGCTTCAATAAAGTCGTATGCACCCACTCTTTTGCTCACATCAATAATTCTGGCCATATCCGGTTCAGCTTCTCCAATTGCAATATTGAATGCGATGGTTCCATCAAACAATTCCACATTTTGCGGTACCGTTGTAATTAATTTATTGATACTTTCTTTAGAAATGTATTTCAAATCATAATCCCCAATCAATATTTTACCTTCTGTTGGATAGTAAATATTTTGTATTAATGAAGCGATTGTACTTTTTCCGCTACCACTTTCTCCGACAAATGCGGTAAAGCTTCCCTTCTTGATTTCAAGATTCAGATCTTTAAATATGTATCTTCCCAATTCGTATGAAAAGTCGATATCTTTAAACTGAATATCTCCCAAAGAATTAGAGGTAAGACTGATTTTTGATTCCATTTCTTCACGATCTAAATCCATTACTCCAAATAATCTGTCAGCAGCAATCATAGCATTTTGAATAGCTTGATTTGTTCCGATTAGCTGAGAAGCCGGGCCGGTGAAATATCCAATGATCGAATAGAATGAAAACAATTCTCCCGGAGTGATTTCGCCATCGATAGCATAATAGGTTCCAGCCCAAAGAAGGATAATGGTAAACAATCTCGAGATAAAATCTGTGGAAGTTCTGGAGAAGATCCCGTTGATTCCCGATTTGTAAATACTTCCTAATAAATCAATGAACTTTAATTCTGTTTTAGTCTTTGAAAAATCTTCCAATGACAATCTTTTTACGGTTCCAATGTTTTTAATCGATTCCACCAATTGCGATTCCAATAGTGCATTTTTTTCCATTATTTCACGTTCTACTTTACTGTTAAGCTTATTAACAATCAAATAGATTATTGCGTAGAAAGGAATAATCATCGATACGATTAGCGCCAGTTTCCAGTAATAGGTAAACATTAGAATGAAAGAAAAAATAACGATTAAGATGTTTACTGAAACACTCAAAGCTGTTTCATTGATTAGCGCTCTGATTTTCACGGCATCGCCAATTCTGGACATGATTTCTCCAATTCTCATGGTATCAAAAAACTTCTGAGGCATGGTAAACAAATGCTTATAATAACCCAAAATCAAACGGGAATCAATTTGCTGACTGGTTCGCAAGATAAAGACATCTTTTAAAACACTGTACACTACCTGTAAAATCAAACAGCCAATTACAATTAAACTCATCAAGTTGAGTAAGCTTTTATTACCGCTCACTAGGACAAAATCAGTAATCTTACCTACATAAATCGATACCGAAAAACCCAAAACAGTATATAAAACCGCCCCAATAATTGCCTGAACCAAAATATACTTGTGTGGTTTCAACAAAAAAGAAATACGCTTCAGATTTGAGAATTTTTCGTTTTTCTCAACAAAAATATCTTCATCAGGAATTAGAATAAGTGCATACCCTGTAAAAAGCGCTTCAAATTCAGATAACTTCTTCTTTTCCAGTTTCCCATAAGCAGGATCCATTATCTGTATGTACTTGTCAGTAACTTTATAAATCACTACGTAATGCGGGAACTCATGACCATCTTTTGTCACCAAGATATGAGCAATGGCAGGCAAAGGCAAATCTTTTAATCCTTCAAAAGAAACTTTAACTCCTTTTGCCAGAAAACCCAATTTTGCAGAAGCTTCTCTTAAACCTAATAGAGATGTTCCTTTTTGATTTGTGTTAGCATACTGTCTGATTCTGGAAATCGGCAGACTAAGGTTATAATATTCTGATATCGAAGCCAAACACGTGGCTCCACAGTCAGAAAAATCATGTTGTTTAATGGCAATTTTACTCATTTTTGTTATTATATGGATTAAACCAATCTTCTACTTCATCAAATAATAGTTGGAAAGCGGATCTTTTAGTCAGGAAGAATCTGCTGGTTAGCGTCATTCCTTTTTTCAGTTTTCCTACAGAACCGTTTTTCAGTATCAGGTTGTCTTTATCAAGAGAACTCTTTACTTTATAAAAGGGTGTATTGTTCATCACCAGGATATCTTTACTGATTTCTATGATTTTCCCAGAACCAAATCCCCATTGGTTGGAATTAAAAGCATCAATTTGATAGATTGCTTTTCCGTTTTCTTTGATAAAACCAATGTCGGAAGGATTGACAAATGTTTCTACGATTACCTCTTTATCTGGTGAAATTTCCACTACCAGATTTCCCGGTGCAATAATACTTCCTTTATGAAATCCCTGCATATTAACCATTTCACCATCTATAGGAGAAGTGATGATATAGTTATTTTCTTCTTCTTTGAGTTGCTTTTGGTTGGAATGAATATTCTGATTGGTTTGATTCAGCTGTGTATATTCTTTCTGCCATGTCAATTCAGTTTGTTTGATAAGATTGGTTCTGTCATTTTTGATTTTATTCAGTTCCAACAATGCTTTTTCATATTCTGATTTAGCTATGACATCTTTTTTGTAAAGTTGCTCAGTTCTATTGAAATCATTTTGAGTATTCTTAATAATAACATCCAGATTGTATAATTCCTGTTGGTGTTTTAAAAGCTCTCTTTTGTAGTGATCCGATTTGATACTTGCATAATTTTTATTGATAAGGTTGGATAAATCATTCAAATAAGAAGAGTTTTCAGAGCTTTGAATCGAGTTCAGATTTTCTCTTTCTTTCAAAACATTGTGTTCAATAATTAATAATGTATCCCCTTTTTTTATTTTCTGATTTTCTTCAACATTAAAATAAGAGATGCGTCCGCTAACTGGTGCGTAGATATTTAATTTCTTTTCCTGCGGAATAATTGTACCTCGACTTGTGGTATATATATCTATACTGATAAAGGGTAATGCGATAAAAGCAATTACAACAGCGGTAAAAGTAATAAGGAAAAATAATGAAGTTTTTTTATTGTGTTTACCAATATGGCTTTCCACTGTATTGTTCAAAATCTCTTCGGGAAAAATATTCTTATTTGTCATATTAATTTTTTGAATTATTAACAGGACAAATGAACTTAATATTTCACCAAATAAAAAACGAGATAAACGTAATTTTATAAAAAATAGCGCTTAAAAACATAAATTAAAACACTGAAATCCAGTTGTTTTGGCGCCAATTTCAAAGAATTACGATCGGATCTTCAGAAAGAAAACACAGAGGTGATTTGGAGTGGTTTTTAACCAAAAAAGAGCTATTGATCTCTCCAAAAATCAATAACTCCAATAGTAAAAATGTATAAGATTGGCTTATAAAACCATTAACCATGTACTGTGTCCAGTGGTTTGAATTATTATATCAACCAAGATTTTTGATTTTTCTCCGCCAATAACTTGCATTAATTGATTGGAATTTAATTCTGAAACAGACAGCTTATTGAAAGACATCTTGTTTTTTTCGTGTTGTTTTTTCATTTGTCAGATTTATATGTGTTACATTCAGATCATGTATTGTGTCTTTCGGGAAGAAAACCAATGAACTTCACCTGATTTTTAATCTGAGTTTCATTTGTTATTCGATTCGAAAAAATAGTTATAAACGCTGCTTTAAAAAGCAGCGTTTATGAGTGACATCATATTCTCGCTTACAGATTAAAATCTGATAGTTTGAATAACATGAATTTATTATTCATTATTTTTCACAATGTCTTTAGTAACCATATAACTTATATATACAGAATATAAGAAAGGAGTTACTCCACCATTTACATCATTTAATTGACTGTCGTTTAATTCAGTAACAGCTGCTTTATTAAAAGACAACTTGTTGTTTACATTTTGTTTTTTCATTTTGTTAAATTTCTAATTGTTAAATTAATCTTCAACCTGAGTTGATTATTGGTCTATTTTTAAAAATTACACATCAGTTTTATGTCAACATTTCTATTTGTTTATTTAATAACCCACGCGGTTTAACGTAAAATGTGACTAAATTTTGAGCAATCAATAAAAATATTACTTGTTGATTTTTTCTACCGAATCGTTAGTTTTGTCAACGTTTTTGCTGAAGTGATTCTTCTTGATATCACTTACGATAGTATAGCTTGTAAAAAATGCAAAGCAAAAAGCTAATACTAAATTGTCGTTTCGTCTGCGTTTCATAATAAATTAGTTTACGATCCAAGCAACAACTCCACCAACTACAGCACCTGCACCTGCAAGACACCATCCTGAAGAAGTTACAACGATTGTTGGAGTAGCTCCACCGTTGATATCTGCTAATTGATCATTGTTTAACTCTACAATAACAGCTTTGTTGAAAGCCAGTTTATTATTTACATTTTGCTTTTTCATTTTCTATAAATTTTCTTTTAGGTTTCCTACTCTTTTATGGATTTTCGGATGTCTCCATTTTTCGTTGATTAGTTAACGATCCAAGCAACAACTCCGCCTACTACAGCACCTGCACCTGCAAGACACCATCCTGAAGATGTTGTAATTGTTGGGGTAGCTCCACCGTTGATATCTGCTAATTGAGCGTTGTTTAATTCTGCAACTACCGCTTTATTGAAAGCCAGTTTGTTATTTACGTTTTGTTTTTTCATTTTGTTTAAAATTTCTTTTTTAAAATTTCCTACTCTGTTATGGATTTTCGGATGCCTCCACTTTCGTTAATTAGTTAACGATCCAAGCGATAACCCCGCCTACTACAGCACCTGCCCCTGCAAGACACCATCCTGAAGATGTTGTAATTGTTGGAGTAGCTCCACCGTTGATATCTGCTAATTGAGCATTGTTTAATTCTGCAACTACCGCTTTATTGAAAGCCAGTTTGTTGTTTGCGTTTTGTTTTTTCATTTTAGTTTTTAATCTTAATTGTTTTTAATGTCCTTAACAATGATATAACTGATGTAAACTGAATAGAAGAATGCAGTTGGAGTTGCACCTCCGTTTACGTCAAGTAACTGATTGTCATTTAATTCTGCAACAGCCGATTTGTTAAAAGTCAACTTGTTGTCCATGCTTTGTTTTTTCATTTTGTTAAAATATTTAGTTAATAGTTATAGTTAACATCACCCAAATAATTTAAGCAGGTTTACACCTTATTTCTAAAAATCAACCTACAAACCATAAGGGTTATGTTGTTTTTTAAAAATATCTTAGTGAGGAGCTACCACATCTCTTACGATGTAATAACTAACGATGAAGGATACCAAGAACGGAGTTGCTCCACCGTTTACTTCAGCGATTTGATTATCATTTAATTCTGTAACAGCAGCTTTATTGAAAGCCAACGTGTTGTTTACATTTTGTTTTTTCATTTTTGTTTAAATAATTAGTTAATAGTTATAGTTAACACCGCCAAATAATTTAATCAGGCTTACACCTTATTTCTAAAAATCAACCTACAAACCATAAGGGTTATGTTGTTTTTTAAAAATATCTTAGTGAGGAGCTACCACATCTCTTACGATGTAATAACTAACGATGAAGGATACCAAGAACGG
>DATEDY010000020.1:0-7546 GCA_035281405.1 Flavobacterium sp. | reverse complement strand
CCGTAAATTTCAAGTACTTTTTTATTAGCACTTTCGGTTTTACCATCTAGTTCGTTTTGAATTACAATATTCCATTCAGAAGCATAATCCTGTGCAAATACATTGAAAGAGAATAAAAAGGCACATAAAAATAGAAGTAATCGCATAAGTTTTGTTTTATATATAGAGGCTATTTTTCCTGAAAAGGTTGGGACAACTGTTTTTTTGCAAAAGTAGCCTGAAAATGCTTGCCTGTATTAGATTTAGTACTGAAATATTTCATAAAATCACTTTATCTGTTATCTTTGGACAAGCTAAAAATAAAGCTGAAATTCAATCAATAACCGATCACGAATACTTAGATAATTTCATGAGAACTCACTTCATAGCCATTGGCGGCGCCGCTATGCATAATTTAGCATTGGCATTACATAATAAAGGATATCACGTAACCGGTAGCGATGATGCTATTTTTGAACCTTCAAAATCAAGATTGGAAAAGAAAGGGTTGTTGCCAATAGAATTCGGTTGGTTTCCTGAAAAAATTACAGCTGATATTGAAGCTATCATTTTAGGAATGCATGCCAAAGCTGATAATCCAGAGTTGTTGAAAGCGCAGGAGTTGGGATTGAAAATTTATTCGTACCCTGAATTTTTATACGAACAATCTAAGAATAAAACCCGTGTGGTTATTGGTGGTTCACACGGAAAAACTACAATAACTTCCATGATTTTGCATGTGATGCACTACCACAATATCGAAGTAGATTATATGGTTGGAGCACAGTTGGAAGGTTTCGATACGATGGTGCATCTAACAGAAGATAATGATTTTATTGTTTTGGAAGGAGATGAATACTTGTCATCACCGATGGACAGGAGGCCAAAGTTTCATTTGTACCAACCTAATATCGCTTTGATTTCAGGAATTGCCTGGGATCATATCAATGTGTTTCCAACGTATGAAAACTATGTGGAACAGTTTGAAATTTTTATTCAAAAGATTACTAACGGAGGAATTTTGGTTTACAACGAAAACGATTCGGAAGTAAAACGCGTTGCAGAGAACGCCGAAAATCCTATCCGTAAAATTGGATATCATACACCGGAATATACCGTGCAAAACGGGGTGACACTATTAGAAACTCCTGAAGGACCGATGCCAATCGAAATCTTTGGTGCGCATAATTTAAATAATCTGGCGGGAGCCAAATGGATTTGCCAAAACATGGGTGTGGATGAAGCCGATTTCTACGAAGCCATTGCAAGTTTTAAAGGAGCATCTAAACGTTTGGAGAAAATTGCCGAAAGTACTACTAAAGTAGCTTATAAAGATTTTGCACATTCACCAAGTAAAGTGGCAGCTACCACAAAAGCGGTGAAAGAACAATATCCTGATCGTACATTAGTAGCTTGTTTGGAATTGCATACCTACAGTAGTTTGAATGCTGAATTTTTAAAAGAATACGAAGGCGCTCTAGATCATGCAGATGTTGCCGTGGTATTCTATTCTCCGGATGCAGTTAAAATCAAACAGCTGGAAGAAGTTACCTACGAACAGATTGCAAAAGCATTCAAACGTGATAATTTGGTTATTTATACCAATCCAGCCGAATTCAAACAGTTTTTGTTCAGTTATAATTTTGATAATTCTGCTTTGCTTTTGATGAGTTCAGGGAATTACGGAGGATTGAACTTTGATGAAGTTAAGGGATTGATTGGCTAATGGCAACCTTTTTTGAGTTGCTTTTAGAACTTTTATCCTTTTCAGGATCTTTTTCTGATTCTTATTTAAAGAAGAAAATAGAAGTTTTTACAGATAAAACAGAATATAAAGGAACAAGGATTTTGGCTTTTTTGTCATTTTCCATACTGTTTTTATTTTACTTGGCTTTAGTTGTATTGTTGATTTTTATTTTACAAAAATCATTTATTTCTGATATTTAAAATGCCCAACAATTTTATCAATAAAGAGACAGTCGTCCAATAGTTGTCCGTATCCCATATTATGAACAATTAAAGGACGTTTGCCGTCTTCCGATCGTAAGTGCGTGACAATTCCGATATGCGTTAACTCACCATCGATTATCCAACTTACAATTTCACCCGGTTTATAATCATCTGGATTGTCTGAGATGGCTAGTTTTGCGCCTTTTCTTCTGAAGAAAGTTTCAAGATTAGGCACTCTCCTGTGGTCAATATTGGTATCGGGTTTTTTCAATCCCCATTTCTTTAAATTTGGATACAATTTGAAATTCGCTACCATATCCTCATGTACTTCTTTCTGTAAATCGATATTGAGTTTGCGGTATGCTCTGATAATAACGTCGGTACATACTCCTGTTTTTGCGGGTACGTCGCCATTTGGGTATTTGATGCTTACATAATCAGGTGTGTATACTACTTCAGGATCAATTATAGATACTGCTGCAATGGAGAGTTCTTCGTAAAAATCGGTTGTTTTACTTTCGGTTTTAATTGAAGGCAGATGGCTTGCTGATGTTGGTTTTTCTTCCTTTTTAGAATCGAAATTAGTCAACGTTAAACATAAAGCAATTAAACAGCAATATTTGTACATAGTATTTTGTGTTGGATTTATCTAACGCAACTTACAAATGTTTTATTTTGAATTTATTCAGAAAATAAGTTTCTTTACTTTTTAAGCCAAGAAATTATGTACACGCCAATTAATCAGTGGGCCGAAGACGATCGCCCACGTGAAAAATTCCTTCTCAAAGGAAAATCTACTTTATCTGACTCCGAATTACTTGCTATCTTAATTGGTTCCGGTTCCCGAAATGAAAGTGCTGTGCAATTATGCCAACGCATTTTAGCTTCGGTGAATAACAATCTGAGTCATTTGGGAAAACAATCCGTGCAACAATTAATCCAGTTCAAAGGAATTGGAGAGGCAAAAGCCATTACTATCGCAGCAGCTTTGGAATTGGGTCGGCGGCGGAGAGACGAAACTGCTTTGGAACTTTCTAAAATTACTTCCAGTAAAGCTGTTTTCGAATTGATGCAACCTATTATTGGTGAATTACCTCATGAAGAATTTTGGGTTTTGTATCTTAATAATTCGAATAAAGTTATTTACAAATCGCAAATCAGTAAAGGCGGAATTACCGGGACTGTAGTTGATACCCGTTTGGTTTTTAAAATGGCTTTGGAGCATCATGCCACTTCGGTGATTTTAGTTCATAATCATCCATCTGGAAAGTTACAGGCGAGCGAGGCCGATAAGCAAATTACTAAAAAATTAAGCGAGGCAGGAAAACACCTCGATATTTTAGTGTTGGATCATATTATTGTCACCGAAAAGAGTTATTTTAGCTTCGCCGATGAAGGCCTGTTGTAAAAAATGATTATCACTAAAAATCTTTCTTTTTCTTATAAGAATGAAATTCGGTTTGAGTTTCCGGATATCGTTTGCAATGCTTCCGAATCAGTTTTGATTACTGGGAATTCGGGAGTTGGTAAGACTACATTGTTGCATTTGTTGGGAGGCTTGCTTCGCCCTGAATCAGGAGAAATTCTTTTCGATAATGTAAATATCAATCCGTTATCTGAAAAGCAATTGGATGCATTCCGTGGTAAAAATATTGGGATAATATTACAACAAAATCATTTTATAGAATCTATTCCGGTTTTAGAAAACATCATGCTGGCTTCTTGGTTGGCTACAGGAAAGAAAGAAAAGCAGAAGGCAAAAGCGTTGTTGGAGCATTTACATTTAGAAAAATATTCGCATAAATTACCGTCGCAACTCAGTGTTGGACAGCAGCAAAGAGTATCTATTGCCAGAGCGTTGATCAATAATCCAAAAGTACTTTTGGCAGATGAACCAACATCCAGTTTGGATGATGACAACACATTTAAAGTAGCCGGTTTATTGGAAAACCTAGCGAAGGAATACAATACAGCTTTGATTGTTGTTACGCACGATTCCCGACTAAAGCAACGTTTTAATAACCAAATAGCACTGTCATGATTGCAAAATTAGCATGGAGAAATATTTGGTTCAAACCGTTAAATACTTTGTTAAGTATATTGTTGTTGGCATCGAGTGTTGCAATTATCACTTTATTGATTGTGTTGCAAAAGCAGTTTGAAGAACAATTTTCCAGTAATGCTGATGATATTGATTTGGTATTAGGTGCACAGGGAAGTCCGTTGCAGTTGGTATTGTCTTCGGTATATCAGGTTGATGCACCTACAGGGAATATTGATTATGATTCGGCAAGTGTTTGGATGCGTCATCCTTTTGTGCAATCTGCCATACCATTAGCTTATGGGGATAATTATTTAGGGTATAAAATCGTGGGAACAACGCCTGGATATCTTAAGAAATTTAAAGCTGAAATTACTAAGGGAAAAATTTTCGAGAAGGAATTTGAAGTTGTATTGGGATATGCTGTTGCGCAAAAACTGAATTTGAAAGTAGGTGATAAGTTCAATGGAACTCACGGTGATGCTAAAGAAGGGGAAAAACACGAAGAATTTCAATATGTGGTTACCGGAATTGCATCAAAAACCGGAAAAGTGATTGATAATATTATTCTGAGTACTATCGGAAGTGTCTGGGCAATGCATGGTCACGAGCACGAGGAAGGTGATGAAATAGTTCATGAGCCGAGAGAAATCACTTCGGTTTTGCTGAAATTTAGAAGCAAGATGGGTATTGTGACTTGGCCAAGAATCATAGCGCAAAACACAAAAATGCAAGCTGCTTCACCAGCAATTGAGATTAATCGCTTGTTTACATTATTCGGTATTGGTTTAAAAACATTGGAATATTTAGCTTATGGAATTATGCTGATTTCAGGAATCAGTATTTTTATCTCGTTATTCAATAGGTTGAAAGAAAGACAATATGAATTTGCTTTATTGCGTTTGCATGGAGCATCTCGTTTTCAAATACTCTCGCTGGTTATCGTAGAAAGTTTGTTTTTATGTTCAGTGGGTTATTTTTTTGGAACAATTATTGGAAGAATAGGATTGCGATGGATTTCCAATGCAACTGCAGAAGATTTTAAAATGGAGTTTAATCCAATTGAAATTATCTGGGATAAGGAAGGATATCTTTTTTTAATTACATTGTTTGTGGGTGTTTTGGCAGCAATCATACCAGCTGTTAAAGCGTATCGCATGAACATATCAAAGACATTAGCAAATGGGTAAAATAAAAATTGGAATTGTAGTATTGGTTTTTGGATTGATGGGTTTTCAAAAATCAGACTTTGTTAGAGGAACCTCAGAAAAGGTGCAAAAAACAATTGTGTCTGATACATTGACTTGGAAAAAACTGGGCCAAATCAAATTCATTAAAAAACAACATAAAGATTACGGTAGTATTGATTTTCCGTTAATCAGTCCAGAAATAAAAAAATACCATAACAAACGTATTTTTATGTCGGGATTCATTGTGCCCATTGATAACGTGAATTATGCGCTGAGTAAAAATGTTTTTGCTTCTTGTTTTTTTTGCGGAAAAGCAGGGCCGGAAACCATCATGGGAATTAAATTCAAGGCAGGGAAACTGAAATTGCGTACCGATCAATACGTAACTCTGGAAGGTGTCATGAAAGTGAATGAAAATGATCCTGATAACTGGATGTACAATATCGAAGAAGCTGTAATTGTAAAAGGGAATTAGGGCGTGCCCCTTTGTTCCGATAGCTATTGGGAGTGTTCCGCGCTACGTGGTAGCCAGCTGCACCCGCTCACGCATAAAAACAATAAATTTAATGTATTCCAAAATCAATCATATTTTTTTCGACTTAGACCACACACTTTGGGACTTCGATAAAAATTCGGAAAAGGCTTTTGCGACAATTTTTTCAGATCTGTTGCCCGAAATAGCAATAGATGAGTTTGTTAAAAGATATGCGCCAATCAATCAGGCATGCTGGAAATTGTATCAAAATAATTTAATTACTCATGAAGAACTACGTTACAAAAGATTGAAAGAATCATTTGACGCTTTAAATGTTACTGTTTCTGATGACTTGATTGACAAGATTTCTGATGATTATATTCTGCATTTGCCTAACAGCAATCATTTGTTTGAAGGTTGTGTAGAAACATTGGAATACCTTCATAAAAAATACAAATTACACATCATAACTAATGGGTTTGCCGACGTACAGTTTAAAAAATTAAATAACTCTGGAATTCATCATTTCTTTGATACGGTAACCAATTCGGAAATGGCCGGTGTGAAAAAACCACATTCGGGTATTTTTGAGCATGCTTTGTCAAAAGCAGGAGCCATTAAAAATGAAAGCGTTATGATTGGTGATTGTCTTGATGCTGATATAGGAGGTGCTGCGAATTTCGGGATGCAATCCATTTTTTTTAATTCGGAAAATATTGAAGTGGCAAAAGATATCCATCAAATTGTTACCTTAGTAGAACTTAAAAACCTTTTTTAGCATGAAAAAAATAGTATTCTTAGTATTGTTGTTTGTTTCAACTTTTGGAATTGCACAATCTTCATTCAATGATTATAACATGGCGGTAATTCCGGCTAAATTCGATTTTCAAAAAGAAGAGAATGAATATAGAATCAATTCAACGATTAAGTCATTTCTAAAACAAAAAGGATTTGAAGTGTATTTGACAAATGAAGCAATGCCGGAAGGTTTTATGGATTACAATTGCAATAAGGTGTTTGTTAATCTGAAAGAAGAAAGCAATATGTTTTTTACCAAACTTCAAATCGAATTCAAAGATTGTAAAAATAAAGTTTTGTTTGCTACAGATTTAGGTGAAAGCAGAGAAAAAAGTCATGCGAAATCCTATAACGAAGCACTATTGTTAACGTTGAAATCTTTTGATAAAGCAAGATATAAATATTCTGGTAAGACTTATTTTGATGAAGAAGCACAGGAAAAATTAAAAACTCGTGAAGTGGAAAATGTTTCTTTGGAAGTGGTGAAAATGGAGAAGAATGAATCATTTATAAAAGTAGTCAATCAATCAAATCAAAAAGAAATAATACTTTATAAAACGTCAAAACCTAATGTTTTTCTATCAACTTACAACGGTAGAAATGGTGTAGTACTTGCTAAAGAAAATAATTGGGTTTTTGAATATATTGATGGGGATAAAACAGCTTCTGAAAAACTGGAGATCAAACTTTAAGGTCTAATAATCGTATTTGTCTTTCCATCTGTTTTTTAAAAATTGACGCAATTCCCTCTCACGTGCATTGTCGCCAGGATCAAAGAATTTAGTTGCCGAAATCTCTGTGGGTAAAAATTCCTGCTCTGTAAAGTTATTGGCAAAATCATGGGAATATTTGTATTCCTCGCCATAGCCCAATTCCTTCATGAGCTTTGTAGGTGCATTACGCAAGTGTAGCGGTACTGGTAAATCGCCGGTTTGCTTTACTAATTGCTGTGCCTTTCCTATGGCCATATAACTGGCATTGCTTTTTGCTGATGTTGCTAAATAAACGGCGCATTGACTCAAGATAATTCTACTTTCGGGATAACCAATTGTGGTAACTGCCTGAAAGGTGTTGTTTGCCATAATTAAAGCTGTTGGGTTGGCGTTTCCAATG